>JAJXUP010000091.1 GCA_021782795.1 Pseudomonadota bacterium
GTCGAGGAATACAATGACCAGGGCGAAAAAATCCGCGATCACGTGCTCGAGTTCAAGTATTCGATGATGTTGCCGCCGTTCCGTGGCGTGCCGGCAGTGGCTGCGGTGGAGAACCTGTGCAATCCCGGCGGATTCGTCATCGTGGACAAATACCAGCGCAGCCCTGCGTACAAGAATATCTTTTCCGCTGGCGTGTGTATCGCCATTCCACCGGTGGAACAAACCCCGGTACCGACCGGAACGCCCAAGACCGGTTACATGATCGAGTCCATGGTGACAGCCATCGTGCACAACATCAGGGACGAACTGGACGGCAAGCCGGCGGACACTACCGGCACCTGGAACACCATCTGCCTGGCCGACATGGGCGATACCGGTGCTGCGTTCGTGGCTCTGCCGCAAATTCCGCCGCGCAACGTGACCTGGTCGAAAAAGGGCAAGTGGGTGCACCTGGCCAAGGTCGCGTTCGAAAAGTATTTCATGTACAAGATGAAAACCGGTCATTCCGAACCCATTTACGAGAAGTATACGCTCAAGGCATTGGGCATCGTGCGTCTGAGCGAGCACATGACCACGAAGAAATAGCCTGCAGGCCGGATGGCCATGGCCGGAATAAACAGGGCCGCATTTGCGGCCTTGTTGCCGTCCGGGTTTATTATCGGCGTCAGCTCTGTTATCCTGCGCGGTTCCGGCGCATCGCTTGTTGCGGACATGATCAAGACTGACGTACTCATCATCGGCAGCGGTCTCGCTGCACTGACCACGGCACTCCACCTCGCTGACCGCATGCAGGTGACGGTGGTAACCAAGAAATCATTGCAGGATTCCGCCAGTGCCTGGGCGCAGGGTGGCATCGCCGCCGTGCTGGCCGATGACGATACGATGGAAGCCCACGTTGCCGATACGCTGGTGGCTGGTGCCGGATTGTGCCATGAGGAAACCGTGCGTTTCGTGGTGGAAAACGCGCGGCCCGCGATCGAGTGGCTGGTAGGTCTCGGTGTGCCGTTCACTGCCGATGATGCCAGCAGCACCGGATTCCATCTGACGCGAGAGGGTGGGCACAGCGCACGGCGCATCATCCATGCAGCCGATGCGACCGGGCGCGCCGTGCAACGCACGCTGTGCGAGCAGATGCGCGAACATCCCAACATCCGCCTGCTCGAACGCCATATCGCGGTCGATCTGATCACCGGCAGCCGCATCGGGCTGGAGCCGGACCGCTGCTACGGCTGTTATGTGCTCGACCTGGAGCAGGATCGGGTGGAGACCTGGGTTGCCAGTCACACGGTGCTGGCTACGGGCGGCGCGGGCAAGGTGTATCTGTATACCACCAATCCCGATACCTCGACCGGCGACGGCGTGGCCATGGCATGGCGGGCCGGATGCAGCGTCGCCAACCTGGAATTCGTGCAGTTTCATCCGACGTGTCTCTACCACCCGCATGCCAAGTCGTTTCTGATTTCGGAGGCGGTGCGTGGCGAGGGGGGGCTGCTCAAGCTGCCTGACGGCACACGTTTCATGCCGCGTTACGATGCGCGTGCGGAACTGGCGCCGCGCGACATCGTGGCGCGAGCGATCGACAGCGAAATGAAAAAACGCGGACTGGACTGCGTGTATCTCGACATTTCGCACCAGCCGGCCGAGTTTATCCGCGAGCATTTTCCCAATATCCACGAGCGCTGTCTCAGTCTGGGCATCGACATGACACGCGAGCCGATCCCGGTGGTGCCGGCAGCGCACTACACGTGTGGCGGCGTGGTGACCGATCTGGACGGTCGCACCGAAATCGACCGTCTGTACGCCATTGGTGAAGTATCGTGCAGTGGGCTGCATGGTGCCAACCGGCTGGCGAGCAATTCGTTGCTCGAATGCCTGGTGTTCGGGCGGGCTGCGGCACAGGCCATTCGCGCCAGCGGCACGATGCCGCTACCCGAGGTGCCGGAATGGGACGACAGCCGGGTGTCGGATGCCGAGGAAGAAATCCTGCTGTCGCACAATTGGGACGAACTGCGTCGCGCCATGTGGGATTATGTCGGCATTGTGCGTACCAACAAGCGCCTGGAGCATGCCGCGCGCCGTATCGCCCTGCTGACTGAAGAAATCGGCGAATATTATCGTGATTTCCGGGTCAGCAACGACCTGATCGAATTACGCAACCTGGTGATCACTGCCAGCCTGATCGTGCGCTCGGCGCAGTTGCGCACCGAAAGTCGCGGGTTGCATACCAGTCTGGATTATCCGGCGCTGATGGCCTCGCCGATGGATACGGTGCTGCGCCAGCGCATGCGCAAGCCACGTTACAGTGAGACGGATTCGAGATCGCTGGACGCCGACTGGGAGTAGTCGAACAGATCCTCCCAGGCCGTGAAATAGCTGATGAACCCGACCGGGATGACCACCAGGAAGCCAAGCAGCATGGGCAGGCTGCCCACCACCAGCAACACCACCATCAGGATGCCATAGAGCAGGAATGGCGCGAAATTGGCCGTGCAGGCACTCAGGCTGAGTTTCATCGCTTCCAGGGCCTGGAAATCGGCCAGCACCACCAGTGCTGGTGCGAACCAGTAGGCCATGAGCATCAGCGTGAACAGGGTCAGGCTGAACAGCAATACCAGCGCTGCGGCGAGGCTCGGGTGCAGGGCATCGAGCGGAGGGGGAGTGGTTGTTTGTGTGCTGTAGAGCAGCGCGTGAATCAGAGGATCATTGCTGAACAACGCCGGCAACGTAAACGCAATGAGCATGCCGGTCATGTAGATACCACCGATAGTGACCAGTCGCGAGCCATGGCTGTTGAACGCCGAGAACAGGTGTTTGAAGGCAAGTGTCTCCCCGCGCTGTTGTGCCTTGCAGGCCAGCATCAGCCCGCCATTGAATACCGGGGCGATCAACTGGAACACCAGCGTGCCGGCGAATGGCACCAGACTCATTGCAGCGCCGATCAGCACGATGGTTACGCTGTAGCCAATCCACATCAGCGGATGGTGGCGGTACATGTCGAATGCCGTGCGTATCCAGCGATAGCCGTGGGACAGGGGTACGGTACGAAACGGAATGCGGTTCATGTCAGTGGATCCACATATTGCGCAGCAGCGGTTGCGAGCGGATGCGGTCGAGCAGGATGGTGCGGAAATGGTTCGGATCCTTGGCGTGCGTCATTTCACCTTCGCGTGGAAAGTGCAGATCGAGCAGACGCGATACCCAGAAGCGCAGTGCAGCCGCGCGCAGCACTACCGGCCAGGCACCGCGTTCGATGGCGGTCAGCGGACGCACCGCGTGATAGGCATTGAGCAGGGCAAGGCACCGTTCGCTGTGCAACGATCCATCGTCTTCCACGCACCAGTCGTTGGTGGTGATGGCGAGGTCATACAGCCAGTTGTCGCTGCAGGCGAAGTAGAAATCGATGACCCCGGTCAGGCGGCCGCTGTCGAACAGGGCGTTGTCACGGAACAGGTCGGCGTGGATGATGCCGCGCGGCAGGTCTTGCAGCCGGTAGAGCGACTGGTGGCGGATTTCCTGTTGCAGCAGTTCGGCGCCGGCTGCGTCCAGCAGGGGCAGCAGTCGCGGCGCGGCTGCCTTCCACCAGGCCGGTCCGCGAGGGTTGTCGCGCTGCAGGGGGAAGTTTGCACCAGCGAGATGGATGCGCGCAAGCGTGGCGCCGACGGACTCGCAGTGGTGCAGTGCGGGTTCCTGGATCGAGGTACCCTGGAGGCGGCTCACGATGCTGGCTGGCTTGCCGTGCAGATGCTCGAGCATATCGCCGTTGCGGTTGGCGACCGGATGCGGGCAGGGCACACCGTGATCGGCCAGGTGCGACATCAGTTGAAGGAAAAATGGCAATTCGGTGGCTGACAGCCGCTCGAACAGCGTCAGTACGTAACGGCTGCGGCTGGTATCGAGAAAGTAGTTGGTGTTCTCGATACCGGAAGCGATGCCTTGCAGGCCGTTCAGGTTGCCCAGATCGAAACGCCGGAGCAGTTCGCTGGCGTCAGCTTCGGTGACACGGGTGAATACGGACATGGCTTATACACAGGTTACCACTGATGCAGGACCCACATCGGCGGTGACACGGCGCCATGCACCAGGTCCTTGCGCACGAACTGGCCATCGCCGCGTGGGTCGACGAGGTAGTACGGCCGGCCTCTGGCCGGCGTGACGCGGATCATGTAGAGCATGCCGTGGATACGGTATTCCTCGTACCTGTCGCTGCCATGCTGCTTGATCACGATCTGCGGTTCGTCGGAGCTGTCGTCCGGCAGAGGCGCTGGCGGAACGGCTGAGCCGGCCGCGGTGGCGGGCGGGCTGGCGGCCGGCTGGTCGGCTGCGGCCAGCAGCGGGCAGAGCATCAGCAATGCAAGCAAAAGGGAACGCACGGAAAACTCCTGATATTTCACCATGTCTGCATTCTAGCAGAGCCGGGGCGGTTATAAATAGAGCTGGATTTCCCGATCGTGCGCGGAAGGTTCGAAGCCCTGCTGTTCATAGTGGTCGAAAATGGCGCACACGACCGCTTCCGGATCGTCGATCACCTTGATCAGATCCATGTCTTCCGGGCTGATGAGCTGTTCGGCCACCAGTGAATCGCGGAACCAGTCCACCAGTCCGCGCCAGAAAGAGCTTTGTACCAGGATGATGGGAATCTTCCGCGTCTTGCCGGTCTGCACCAGCGTCAGCGCTTCCATGAGTTCGTCCATGGTGCCGAATCCACCTGGCATGACCACGTACGCCGAGGCGAACTTGACGAACATCACCTTGCGCACGAAGAAATGCGCGAAGGTTTGCGATATGTCCTGGAACGGATTGGTATGCTGTTCGTGTGGCAACTGGATGTTGAGGCCGACGCTCGGTGACGGGCCAAAGAATGCCCCCTTGTTGGCAGCTTCCATGACACCGGGCCCGCCGCCGGAGATCACCGAGAATCCGGCGTCGGACAGCTTGCGCGAGATGCGTTCGGTCAGTTCGTAATAGGCATGACCGGGGGGGATGCGGGCGCTGCCGAAGATGCTGACCGCTGGTCGGATTCCTTCCAGGCGCTCGGTTGCCGATACGAATTCTGACATAATCTCGAACATGCGCCATGACTCGCGGGCGTTGTAGCTCGGATGATTGGCCTGCTCGGGATTGATTTGCCGGGGAAGTTTTTCGTTTTGCATGATTGATGGGGACGTGTTAGTGACCAAAACATTGCTGCTGGTGGATGGATCGTCGTACCTGTACCGCGCATTTCATGCGCTGCCCGACATGCGCAGCCCGGATGGCGAACCGGTCAGCGCGATTTTCGGTGTGCTGAATATGCTGCGTCGGCTGCAGTCGGATTTTGCGGCCGATTATAACGCGTGCGTGTTTGATGCAAAAGGAAAAACATTTCGCGACGACTGGTATCCGCAATACAAGGCGCATCGCCCACCCATGCCCGACGATCTGGCCAGTCAGATCGAACCGTTGCAGCAGGCCATTCGCGCACTGGGCTGGCCACTGCTCATGGTCGATGGCGTCGAGGCCGACGATGTGATCGGCACGCTGGCGCACCATGCCTCGCAGCACGGGATTGATACCATCATTTCCACCGGCGACAAGGACATGGCGCAACTGGTGAGCCCGCAGGTGCGGCTCATCAATACCATGACCGAGGAGTTGCTCGACGAGGAGGGGGTGCGGGCCAAGTTCGGCGTGCCGCCGTCGGGCATCATCGATTACCTCACGCTGGTTGGCGACGCTGTGGACAACGTCCCGGGCGTGCACAAGGTCGGGCCGAAGACTGCCGTCAAATGGCTGCAGCACTACGGGTCGCTCGATGCCCTGATGGCGCAGGCCGCCAGTGTCGGCGGAGCGGTGGGCCAGAACCTGCGCGATGCGCTCGACTGGCTGCCCACGGCACGCAGACTACTCACCATACGTACCGATCTTGAACTCGAACTACCGGTCACCGCACTGGTCATGCGTCAGCGCGATGTGGCCCTGTTACGGCAGATTTTCCAGCGCTACCGTTTCCGTACCTGGTTGCGCGAGCTTGATGAGACGGCCGACCCGGTCGATCCGGCCGATGCCGGCAATTCGCTGCCGGCTGCAACGCAGGCGCAGCGGGCTGCGCACCATTACGAAACCATCACCAGCCTGGCGCAGCTCGATGTCTGGCTGACGAAGTTGCGCGCCGCAGCGCTGGTCAGCGTCGACACCGAGACCACCGGGCTCGATCCGTTGCGAGCAGCGCTGGTGGGCATGTCGTTTTGCGTCACGCCGCATCAGGCAGCCTATCTGCCGCTTGCGCACCGCGGGCCGGATGCGGCCGATCAGCCGGACATGCAGCAGGCGCTTGAACGGCTGCGTCCCTGGCTGGAAGACCCGACGAGTGCCAAGGTGGGGCAGAACATCAAATACGACATGCACGTACTCGCCAACCATGGCATCCGCCTGGATGGCGTGGCGCATGACACACTGGTCGAGGCCTACCTGCTGGAATCGCATCTGCCGCGCAATATGGACAGCCTGGCGTTGCGCCACCTGGGCGTGTCGGTCATCAGCTATGATGCGGTGACCGGCAAGGGGGCTGCGCGCATCGGTTTCGACCAGGTCGAAATCGCACGCGCTACCGAATACGCGGCCGAAGACGCCGACATCACCCTGCAGTTGCACCAGTGTCTGTTGCCGCGGCTGACGGACGACGCGGGGCTTGACCGGGTCTACCGCGGCATAGAGATGCCCCTGTTGCCCATTCTCTGGCAGATGGAGCGCACGGGCGTGCTGCTCGATTGCGCGTTGCTGGAGGAGCAAAGCCGCGAGCTGGGGCAGTCGATGCTGCAGCTCGAACGCCGGGCAGTCGAACTGGCCGGGCAGCCGTTCAATCTCAATTCCACGCGCCAGATCCAGGCCATCCTGTTCGAGCAGCAGGGGCTGCCTGTACTGAAAAAGACACCGGGTGGGGCACCATCGACCGATGAAGACGTGCTGGCGCGGCTCGCAGCCGATTATCCGCTGCCGCGCTGTCTGCTGGATTACCGCGCGATGGCAAAACTCAAATCCACCTATACCGACAAGCTGCCGCGCATGGTTAATCCGGATACGGGCCGTGTACACACCAGTTATTCGCAGACCGTGGCCGTGACCGGTCGCCTGTCCAGCGTCGACCCCAATTTGCAGAATATCCCGGTCAAGACCGCGGAGGGGCGCCGCATCCGTGAAGCCTTCATCGCGGCGCCGGGGCATGTGCTGGTGTCGGTTGACTATTCGCAGATCGAGTTGCGCATCATGGCGCACCTGTCGCAGGACGATAACCTGGTGCGGGCTTTTGCCGATGACGCTGACATTCACCGCGCCACGGCAGCGGAAATTTTTGCCATTGCTCCGGAAGACGTGGGCAACGAGCAACGCCGGGTTGCAAAGACCATCAATTTCGGGTTAATTTACGGTATGTCGGCCTTCGGGCTGGCCAGTCAGCTGGGTATCGAGCGCGCGGCCGCTCAAGCCTGGATTGATCGCTACTTCGCCCGTTACCCCGGGGTGGCAGCGTACATGCAACGTACCCGCGATGCCGCGCGAGCGCAAGGGTATGTGCAGACCGTGTTCGGACGCCGGCTCTGGCTGCCGGAAATCAGGAGTCCGAACAAACAGCGTCGTGATGCGGCGGAACGCGCCGCGATCAATGCGCCCATGCAGGGTACTGCAGCCGATCTCATCAAACTGGCGATGGTGGCGGTATCCGATTGGCTCAGGCGGGAAGACATGCATAGCCGGCTCATCATGCAGGTGCACGATGAACTGGTGCTGGAAGTTCCGAACCTGGAACAGCCTGCAGTCGAACGCTATCTGCCCGAACTGATGTGCTCGGTGACGGAACTGCGCGTTCCGTTGCGCGTGTCCATGGGCTCTGGTCCGAATTGGGAAGCGGCGCATTGACACTGGAATGCCTGTTTCATCCCCAAATTTTGACCTCGGCCGCATTCGGTATTAACATTCACGGTTCTATTGGGGAAATGAAGTGGCAACGGCGATGGAATTGACAGGCGCGGAAATCACGGTGCGTTGCCTGATGGACGAGGGGGTCG
>JAJXUP010000092.1 GCA_021782795.1 Pseudomonadota bacterium
CATCGCCAGGTGGAAGCCCGCCCCCAGGTCTTCCATCATCTGTAGCGCTTCCAGACGTTTCTTCGCGGTCGGGGTCAGTGCGTTTTCTTCCGGCGTCAGCAAGTAGGCGTAAGCCTGGTGGTGCGAGCGGCCGACGCGGCCGCGCAACTGGTGCAGTTGCGCCAGCCCGAAGCGGTCGGCACGGTGGATGATGATGGTGTTGGCAGTGGGGATGTCGATACCGGTTTCGATGATGGTGGTGCACAGCAACAGGTTGATCTGCTGCTGGTGAAACAGGCGCATGACCTGCTCAAGTTCGCGTTCATGCATCTGGCCGTGCGCCACGCGAATGCGCGCTTCCGGCAGCAGTTCGTTCAGCGTGCTTTCCATGTGGTGGATGGTGTCCACCTCGTTGTGCAGGAAATATACCTGACCCCCACGCTTGAGCTCGCGCAGCACGGCCTCGCGGATGATGCCAGGCGAATAGCGCGCAACGAACGTCTTGATCGACAGGCGCTTCTGTGGTGGCGTGCTGATGACCGAAAAATCGCGGATGCCTTCGAGCGACATGGCCAGCGTGCGCGGAATCGGCGTGGCGGTGAGCGTGAGCATATCGACCTCGGCGCGCAGGCGCTTCATCTGCTCCTTCTGTCGCACGCCGAAACGGTGCTCTTCATCGATGATGACCAGGCCAAGCCGTTTGAAATGTACGTCATTCTGCAGCAGTCGGTGCGTGCCGATGACGATGTCGACCGTACCGTCTGCCAGCCCCTGCAAGGCCTGCGCCTGTTCGCGTGCACTGCGGAAGCGCGACAGTTCGGCGATACGGATCGGCCAGGGCGCGAAACGGTCGGAAAAGGTTTGCGTGTGCTGTTCGGCCAGCAGCGTGGTCGGCACCAGCACCACCACCTGGCGATTGTCCATCAGTGCCACGAATGCCGCTCGCAGCGCGACTTCGGTCTTGCCAAACCCGACGTCGCCGCACACCAGCCGGTCCATCGGACGGGCGGAACACAGGTCGTCGATGACTGCCTGGATGGCGGCAGCCTGGTCTGGCGTCTCCTCGAAGCCGAACCCTTCGGCAAAGGCGTCGTATTCATGTTGGCGCAACTGGAACGCATGGCCCTGGCGAGCAGCGCGGCGCGCGTAGAGATCAAGCAGTTCGGCGGCGGTGTCGCGTGCCTGTTCCATCGCCCGCCGACGTGCTTTCTCCCATTGGCCGCTGCCCAGCCTGGACAACGGAGCGGATTCAGCCGCTGCACCACTGTAGCGGGCGATCAGATGCAGGCTGGCGACCGGGACGTACAGTTTGTCGCCGCCGGCGTATTCCAGCAGCAGGAACTCCATTTCGCCTTCGCCCAGATCCATGCTGCACAGACCCTGATAACGGGCGATGCCATGTTCGACATGCACCACCGGATCGCCGACGTTGACCTCGGAGAGGTCTCGCAGCAGGCCGTCGATCTGGGTGCGGCGCGAACGCTGGCGGCCACTCACCCTGACTGTGCTGGCGTAGAGCTCGGCTTCGGTCACCAGCGCGTCGGCCTGAACGTCGGCAAACTCGAATCCTGTCGCCAGTGGGGAAACGGCTAGTCGCAAGGGCGCCGCAAGCGTCTGGCAGGCAGCAAAATCATCGCACAGCACCGGTTTGAGGCCATGCTCGTTCAGGTATTGCGCCATGATTTCGCGTCGCCCGGCGCTCTCTGCCAGCAGCCACACCGGCCCCTGACGCGTCGCCAGGTATTGTCTGAGGCGGAAGAGCGGATCTTCGGCGCGACGGTCGACGGCAAGCTCAGGCAAGGCGCGCGTGAGCGCCGGCGCGTCGCTCTCGGCGGTTTCACCCAGTTGTAACCGGGCGAACGGTTTCATGCGGCCAAACAGGACGTCAGTGGGCAGGAACAGTTCGCCAGGCGCGAGGATCGGCCGTTGCGGATCGCCGCGCATCAACCGGTAGCGGGTTTCGGTATCGCGCCAGAATTCCTGCGTTGCGGTTTCGATATCGCCGTGCAGGCAGATCGTGGCGTCGGTGGGCAGATAGTCGAACAGGTCGGCCGTGTGCTCGAAGAACAGCGGCAGGTAGTATTCGATGCCCGCGGGCGCCAGACCATTGCTGACATCCTTGTACAGCGGCTTGCGTGAAGCGTCGCCTTCGAACATGGTACGGAAATTCTGACGGAAACGCGCGATGCCGTTTTCGTCAAAGGGAAATTCACGCGCCGGCAACAGGCGGATTTCCTGCATGGGGTAGAGACTGCGCTGTGTATCGACATCAAAGGTACGCAGGCTGTCAATTTCGTCATCGAACAGGTCGATACGGTAGGGCAGCGCGCTGCCCATGGGGAACAGGTCGAGCAGTCCGCCGCGCACGCTGTATTCACCGGGAGAGAGCACCTGGTTGACCGCCTGGTAGCCGGCAGCACTCATCTGGGCGCGCAAGGCTTCGACGTCCAGCTTCTGCCCCTTGCGCAGGAAGAAGGTGTAGGCGCCCAGGTATTCCGGTGGCGCCAGCCGCGCAAGCGCAGTGGTGACCGGCAGCAGCACGATGTCGCATTGCCGCGACGACACCAGGTAGAGCGTGGCCAGTCGCTCGGAGACCAGGTCCTGATGTGGCGAAAAATGATCGTAAGGCAGGGTTTCCCAGTCCGGCAGCAACTGCACTGACAGTGTGGGCGCAAACCAGCGGATTTCGTCCTGCAGACGGCGTGCGTCGAGTGCGTGGGCAGTGAGCACGACCAGTGGACGTGTCGACTGTGCGAGCTGGCTGATGGCCAGCGCATCGGATGATCCGGCGAGTCCGGACAGACGCAGACGCTGACCGGGATGCGGTGACGGGACGTGAATGTTCATTGCCGGGTGGCGGGTGATCAAGGCATGCAAAGCACGACATTGTACCGCGAAACCGTCAGGACGGAAGGCTTGCGCCGAATATGCCGCAATACGCAGGGAGCGAGGCGCGGCCACGTCCCGCCGCTGCTGCGGACGGGGCGAGGCACGGAACGGAAGGTTATTTGGCCGGACAGGCGTCGGTGGAAGGCACCTTGCCGACGAGGAGCAGGAACTGGCCGAACGGTCCCATCACGCTCATGGCTTCCCACTTGGGGCCTTCGAACAGCAGGTCGCCAAACATCATGGCGTGCATGGGCCCGTATTTTCCGGCGCCCATGTCGTGCCAGTCGTCCGTCTCGGCCCACATCAGGTAGTCCACGCTGGAGTCGAGCGGGCTGGTCATGACCTTGCCGCCATAGGCGCACATTGCCTTGCCGTCCTTGGGCACGATCTTGAGTTCAACCTGCGGGCTGTCTTTGCAGTCCTTACGATAAATATGGATGATCTTGTAGCCGCGCTTCTTGTCGTTGGCAATCCATTTGCCGGCCAGACCACTGGTCAGTTGCGGGGTATCGTTCCATGCGGCGCAAGCCTGCGCGGCCCACTGGGGCGACATCAGCGGCGCAGCCGGAGCGGTGTCAGCCATGGCCTGGCCGGCAAATGCGGTCAATGCCAGCGCGGCAGCCAGGGCGGATTGGGTGAAAATCTGTTTCATTCAGGTCCCTCCAAATATTTTGTGATTCGTTATGATGAGCTCCGGCCGCCTCGACACCTGGGCCGAAGCGGGAAAGGTACCGCCTTCGGCAGCGGCTGTCAAACGACCCGTCCTGCGGGTTTCAGCACGACGCCAGCATGTGCTCGTACGCATCGGCAAACAGTTTCAGTCCTTCGGCCTGGAGCGTTTCACCTACCTGGTCGGGGTCGATTCCTGTCTGGCGCAGCCGCATCAGCACACTCTCGGCTTCGTCCATGCCCTGTTCGACGGTGCTGGCAACATGGCCATGGTCGCGAAAGGCGTCCAGCGTGGCGTCAGGCACGGTGTTGATGGTTTCCGGTCCGATCAGGTCATCGATGTACTTGACGTCGGGGTAGGCCGGATTCTTGGTGCCGGTGCTGGCCCAGAGCAGGTATTGTGGCCGACAGCCAGCGTTGGCGAGATTGAGAAACGCTTCGCCGTGAAACACCTGCTTGTACAGCCGGTAGGTCTGCTTCGCCACGGCCAGCGCCACCCGCCCCTGCAGGCCGCTCGCCTGGGGATTGGCCGATTGTGCCGCCAGCAGTGGATCGACATGGCTATCGATGCGCGAGAGGAACAGGCTGGCGACCGCTTTGAGATGTTCCGCGCCGCCGCCGCCGGCCAGGTGTTTCTGCAGGCCGCGGATGTAGGCGGAAAAGACTTCCGAGGTCTGGCGCAGCGAGAACAGCAAGGTCACGTTGACCGACACGCCATCGGAAATCAGTCTTTCAAAGGCGATAATGCCAGCCGGCGTGGCTGGCACCTTGATCATCAGGTTGGGGCGGTTGACCCGGGCACGTAACCGGTGCGCCGCCGTGACCGTGCCCTCGACATCGTGCGCCAGTGCAGGCGACACCTCCAGACTGACATAGCCGTCATTGCCATGCGCTGCGCGCCATACCGGAAACAGCAGGTCGCAGGCTTCCTGGATGTCCGGTACGGCCAGCGCCTCGTAGCGCGCCTCGGCGTTGGCCAGTTCGTTTTTCAGCCGCGCCATGTCATCACGGTAATACGGACTATCGCTCAGCGCCTTGCGAAAGATTGCCGGATTGGACGTGACCCCGGAAATGCCGTCCTGTTCGATCAGACGTGACAGCGTGCCTTCGCGCAGCAGGGTGCGTGACAGGTTGTCGAGCCAGATCGATTGTCCCCAGTTCTTGATGTTTTCCAGTCTGCTCATGCCGTTCTCCTCAAAAGTGGAAGCGTCGCCGCTGCTATGGTAATCCGCTTGCCGGGTTTGGTCACCCCCGTTTCGACAACGGTGCTCGCCTCAGGTTGCCTGCTGCTATACTTGCAGCAGGTCTGTTCTGTGCGGAGCGTTCATGCCGGTTTATCCCACCATCGACCAACTGGTCGGCAATACACCCCTGGTACGTCTGACGCGTCTGCCGGGCATCGGTCGCAATACGGTGCTGCTCAAGCTCGAAGGGCAGAACCCGGCCGGTTCGGTCAAGGACCGGCCGGCGTTCAACATGATTCGCCAGGCCGAGGCGCGTGGCGACATCCAGCCTGGCGATACCCTCATCGAGGCGACCAGTGGCAATACCGGCATTGCGCTGGCGATGGCTGCGGCGATGACCGGCTACCGCATGACGCTGGTGATGCCGGAGCACATGAGCATCGAACGCCGCCAGATCATGCGTGCCTATGGTGCCACCCTGGTACTTACGCCGCGGGAAGGCGGCATGGAAACGGCAATCACGCATGCGCGCCAGATGCGTGATGCCGGCGAAGGGGTGATTCTCGACCAGTTCGCCGACGCCGATAATCCGCAAGCGCACTTTCTCGGCACCGGGCCGGAGATCTGGCGCGATACCGAAGGCACAGTCACGCATTTCGTCAGCAGCATGGGCACGACCGGCACGATCACCGGAACCGGACGTTATCTCAAGTCGCGCAATGCCGACATACGCATCGTTGGCGTGCAACCGGAAGCCGGAGCGGAGATTCCTGGTATCCGCACCTGGTCGCAGGCGTTCCTGCCAAAAATCTATGATCCGTCGGTGGTTGACGAGATCCGCATGGTCAGCCAGCAGGCCGCCGAAGACATGGCGCGGCGGTTGGCGCGTGAAGAGGGCATTTTCGCCGGCATTTCCTCGGGTGGCGCCCTTGCTGCGGCGCTGGCACTGGCCGCAGAGGTCGAAGATGCCACCATCGTGTCGATTGTCTGCGATCGCGGCGACCGCTACCTGTCGACCGGCGTGTTCCCTGCATGACTTCGCAGGACGAATACTGGATGCACGAGGCCATCCAGCTGGCGCGCGCGGCGGCGACTGCGGGCGAAGTGCCGGTGGGAGCGCTGGTGGTGCAGGATGAACTGGTGCTCGGACGCGGCAGCAATGCGCCGATCGGCCGCAGTGATCCGAGCGCGCATGCAGAGATCCTCGCCTTGCGTGCTGCCGCGGCAGCCGTGGGCAATTACCGCCTGCCGGGCGCCACGCTGTATGTCACCCTCGAACCATGCGTCATGTGCGTCGGAGCCATTTTCCATGCGCGTATCGCCCGGGTGGTGTTCGGCGCCCACGATCCGAAGACCGGTGCAGCCGGCAGTGTGGTCGATCTGTTCGGTGAATCGCGGCTCAACCATCATGCGCAGGTGCAGGGGGGCGTGCTGGCCGAAGCATGCGGCCAGTTGCTGAGAGATTTTTTTGTCAGCCGACGCCAGGCGGCATTGGCCGCGCAATCACATGCCTGCAGCACGGAGGCGGCGCCGGACTGAACGCTGGCGCGGCTTACTCGATCACGCCACAGGCCAGTCGTGCGCCTCCGCCGCCCAGCGGCGCCGGCGAATCGGAATGGTTGTCGCCGCCGACGTGTACCATCAACGAATGACCGTGCAGCATGTCAAGCTGTTTCAGTCGCGGCGCCAGCACTGGCTGGTCGGCCTGACCGCTGGCGTTGACATAGAGCGGGGGCAGGTCACCCAGGTGTCCGGTGCCCCACGGAAAATCATGCCGGCCGCTGTGCATCGGGTCGAAATGCCCGCCGGCGGCCAGCGCTGCAACCGGCTTGCCATCTTTCATCATTGGAGCGCAGCTGGGGTTCTGGTGCACATGGAAGCCATGCAACCCGGGCGGCAATCCCTGCATGTGCGGGGTGAACACCAGGCCGTACCGAGTCTCATGAATGGCGACCGTACCGACCGGCGTGCTGACGCCCTGTGCATCCACCAGGTTCATGGGTACCACGAGATCGGCAGCGGTAGCACTCAGGGAAACAGATAGAACCAGTGCAGAAAAAAGACACCTAATCATCTGATACTCCTTTTAAAACAATGCGAAATCGCACGTCAGCATAGCATGGCAGGCAGTGGAGTGCCGCACTTTCGTCAAGATGGAAAACGAACAGCAGAAGCGTCGTGACGGGACTGCGTCATCGATGTCAGCAGGCCAGCCGTGCTCCCGCTGGCGAAAAGGTCGCCAACACGCATCAGCCATGCCCGGATGTCTGACATGGCAACGTCAGAGCGCTCCCGGTGGTCGGAAGACGGGAGCGCATTTTACCGATGACTCCACCATGCGGACGACAACACGATGCGTAACTGTCATTCAGGGATTGATGTCGATCGGAATGTCCATGTCCAGCGTCGAGGCCACAGGCTGGTCATTCTGCATGGCGGGAAAGAAACGCCATGTCTGCAGGGTCGTCAGCACGACCTGATTGATGCGCGGATCGCTGCAACCGTGGCGCAGGGTGACATCGGCATGCCCATCGGTTCCGATGGCAAACTGCACCGACATGACACAGTGCAGGCTCGACTGTCGCAACGCTTCCGGGATATCCGGCGTGGGTTGGTAGACCGCGCGCGCACCCATGCCTTCGGCACCGGGGTTGCCGCCGGCGCTATCGGCCGGGGTCGGCGCCGGTGGAGTGGGCCGGGCTGGTGGGGCCGCAGGTGGTGATGCGGGTGCGGTGGGTGCGGGAGTCGGAGCCGGTTTGACGGGTGCGGTCGCATGCGTTACGGGCGGCAGCGGATGTGGGGCGACATGGGGCGCGGGCCTCGCGTGCAGCGACCCAACCGGCCGTGCGGGTTGGGGTGCGGGCAGTTCGATGAGACGCGCGTCCACCGGTGTCGGTTCGGCCGTCGGCGCTGGCGCTTGCAGCATGCGGCCGGCCAGCAGCAGCACCAGTAGCCAGAATCCGCTCGCCGGTAGCAGGTAGCGTGCGAAAGGCGTGTGCCGGTCAGTCATGACTGACGGCGATCAGGAAATGCTGTGCGCCGGCATGCTGGGCTGCCAACATCGCCTGAACCACTGTGCCGTGTTGTGCGTGATTGTCGGCAGCAATGATCAGGTTGCCGTTGCTGCCGATACGGGCGTGTAACACGCCACCCAGTTGCGCCAGCGTCACCGGCATCTTGTCCACGAGGATGCGGTTGTCGGC
>JAJXUP010000093.1 GCA_021782795.1 Pseudomonadota bacterium
GGTGCTGGTCGAGCCGGTTGATCTGCAGGCAACGATCAACGATCGCATCCATATCCATCATCGCGCGATTCGCGTGCTGCATCACCGCCGCCGATCGCTTGTCGAAACCGAGCGCAAGCCGGATCACCGACATCGGCGTCTTGATCTCGTGGTTGAGCATGTCCAGCAACCGGCTCTGCTCCTCGTTGCGCAGGTGTTCGAGTTCCAGCTTTTGCTGCGCCAGTTCGAGATTCTGTCGGTTGGCGGCGCTCAGTTCGCCAGTCACCGCGCCGACGAAATGCACCAGCCGGGACACGACTCGTGACTGTTTGCTCTTGTACGGATCGGTGGCATCCTGCTGCCGCAGCGGGTGCGCATCGGCGGGTGACGCATCATGATGGGCGATAGCGGCGCCCTCACGGATACCTACCGCAACCAGTGCGGAATTGAGCAGACGGCCATTTTTCATCCGGCCGTAAAACTCGCCGCTGGTATAAAAACCGGCAGTCGGCGCAATCGCCTCGAATGGCCGGGTTTCCAGGTCAGCGTCATCCTGCATGAGCAGCCGGCGGCATCCGCATGAGTAGAGGAAAATCGCCTGCGGCGCAAACTCGCGCATGGCAGCATGCACATTTCGTGCATTGCTGACGATCACGCCCGGGTTGCCATAACCCAGGCGAAATGTCTGCCCTGCTTCCACATCGGCGAAGAACTGCAGCGCACCACGGTGATCAACTGCAACCGGAACCCTCGCCAGCCACTCGCCATCCCGCTCCATCATGAAAGGGAATTCCAGCGCATTCAGGAAGAACTGGTCGTCAGTCTGGATGTCCAGATAACGCCGGTAGACCTCGAAGGCCGGCTCGCCATCGACCGACCGCACCCACATCCCCTCGGCCGAAGTGATGGTCATCTCCCGACTCAGCGGCTGCCAGCCCAGGCTACCGAATGGCGCCACATGCAGCTCGCGGCCGATCATGGCCACGGCCACCACCCCCTGACTGCTCAATTGCGCCCCCCACATTACGAACGAACCCGCCTGGGTCACATAATCCCCGGCCCCGCCGCCGATCACCGGCACGTCGAGTCCGCTGTCCTGCAGACCGCTGAGCACACGCGACGCATTGACGGTGATGTTGGTGCTCAGCATAAGCAAGCCAGCCACCGGTTCGCGTATCGCCGCAAGTTCACTGCCGAGCAGGCTACCAACACGAAATTCTTCTCCCGGGGCGCAATGGTCGCCAAACAGCAGCAGATCGGTCGATTCAAAGAACGACAGCAACAGCACCGCCGTCTCCTGCCAGGTCCAGCCATGAGCCAGCTCTCCCACCGTGGTGGCACCGACCAGCACCACTGAAGGCAGGGCATCGGTGATCACCTTCATGACGCTGGCGATCCAGTCCGGTTCCATGCGCCCCGAGTAGACCTGGGCGAGCACCGAACGCGCCCGCTGCGCTTCCATGCGCACCGAGGGCGAATCGAGATAAGCCACCAGATCGGGCAATGTATGCACGACGCAATTATATTGTTTCATCTGTTCCGCATGACAGGTATCGGACGCGCGTTGCTCCCGGCGCGCCGCATCGGGGGAAATGACGCCCCCATTGCGCAATGTTAGTATTTGATCATACCGGAAGTCATGCCATGTATCCAAACCGCATGTGCCGACAGGACATGCCTGCCTCACGGGTGCGATATGCAACTGCGGAATTTGCTAGCACAGCCAGACGACCTGCGTGCTACAATTGAGTAAAGTACGTACAAAATCAGACCGTTCCCCAGGCCGCCGACCGGAGCGTTTCCGTCGCGACGCGGTGGCCATGGCGGCTGGGCCGTACAGGCTCCCGTGACGGAATCGCAATGGCAAGGCGTGGACGGACTGGCTGCGCCAGGATGGATGGATCCGACAATGCGACAAGACTCAACCCAGAATCAGGCGGCACAGCGCGCACGCCCGGCCACAGCGCGGCGACGGCTGGCCGCTGCGGCCGATCCGGCCGACGCAACACACGTCCGGCAAGCGCTCCGCTCCGGAGAAGAACAGGGCGCCTACAAGCTGCCCGGGTTGCACATCCTGTCCGAAGTAGCCTCGGCACTCAGCTCCGATGCCGACATCGAACAGCTGCTGATGCGTTTCCTCTCCACCATGATGCGCCTGAGCGGTGCCGGCGCAGGCGCGGTACGCGTACTGACCGGCGACGGCAAGCACCTGCGCCTGGTTGGTTCGATCGGTCTGCCCGAACAGGTCGTCGAGTGGGAACGCATCACCCGCCTCGACTGCGGCGTATGCGGCCAGGCGGTATGCGATCAGACCGTGCACAACAGCCGCACCGTGCATCTGTGCCGCAAGAATTCCGGCCTGAGCTTCTTCGGCGAACGCTGCACCAATTTCGTCGCCGTGCCGTTACGGCACAAGGGCAAAACGCTTGGCGTCTACAACCTGTTCATGTTTGCCGAAAGTGCGCCGATTCCGCAGGATGTGCGGCTGTTTTTCACCTCGATCAGCGAACATCTTGGCATGGCGCTGGAAAATGCGCGCCTCACGCGCGAGAACATGCGCATCAGCCTGATGAACGAACGGCAGATGCTGTCGCACGAGATTCACGACTCGCTGGCACAAACCCTGGCCTACATGAATATCCGCCTCAAGCTGCTCAAAACGGCGATCAACGAAGGTGACGACAGCTTTGCCGACAAATGTCTGCATGATGTCGACGATGCACTCAAATCCGCCTATGCCGGACTGCGCGAGCTGCTCAACCAGTTCCATCACCGCATGGACCCGCGTGGTCTGCTGCCGGCATTGCGCGACCTGCTCGACGTGACTTGCAAAAAAACCGATGCACACGTGGATTTCATCAACCAGGCCCAGGATTTCGATCTCACTCCCGATCAGGAAGCGCGGGTATTTCACATCGTGCAGGAAGCACTGGCCAACATCTGCAAGCACTCGCAGGCGCACAACATCCACCTGGAGATCGGCCGGATCGACGATAGCTGCCGCATCATCATCGCGGACGACGGTGTAGGCATGCCAACCACCGCACCCACTGCCCCAGGCGTGCATTTCGGCCTCAACATCATGAAGGGCCGAGCCCGGCAGCTGGGCGGACAGATCGAGTTCTCCGACTGGAATGGTTCCGGTACCCGGCTGACGCTGCTGTTCCCGTTTCAGCCCCGCCAGGAAGGAAAGGTTTCGTGAACACCCGCATCCGGGTGCTCCTCATGGACGACCATACGCTGTTCCGCGAAGGGCTCGCGGAACTGCTGGAACGTTCTGGCAAGGTAAACGTGGTCGGCATGACCGGTAACCCTGATCATGCGTTGCAACTGGCGCTGGATACGCAACCCGATGTGATGGTCATGGATCTGCACATGCCTGGAACCGGCGGCATCGACATGCTGCAGCGATTCAGGCAGCAGCAGATCAGTCTCCCCACCGTGATCCTGACGGTGAGCGACCACCAGAACGATATGGCCAACGCATTGCGCGCCGGCGCACGCGGCTACCTGCTCAAGGACATGGAACCGGCCGACGTGGTGCAGGCGATCCAGCGAGCCGCAGGCGGCGAAACCGTCATCGCGCCTGCCATGACCACCAAGCTCGTCAATCTGCTCGATGCCAAGCAGGACAAGAAAAACCAGCTGCTGGGCCAGCTGACCCAGCGCGAACAGCAGATTCTCGGCTGCCTCGCCCGAGGTGACAGCAACAAGATCATCGCCCTGAGTCTCGGCATCAGTCACGACACCGTCAAGCTGCACGTGCACAATATCTTCGCCAAACTCAACATCACCTCGCGGGTGGAGGCTGCCGTGTTCGCCGTCGAACAGGGGTTGAACCTGAATTCGGGCAACCTGCCCCACCGCAACTAGCCGCTCCAGCCACAGGCTGCTGAAGACGCAATGCAAACGCCCGGATACCCGTTCTGCGGCACGGATGACGTGCAGGCAGGCCACGCTCGCAACCGGCTTGGGCCTGCCTACACCCGCTTCCCGTCGCCGGCTAGTTTTCGGGGTGAAACCAGGCCAGTTTGCTGTGCAGGCTCACCACGTGGCCGACGATAATCAATGTGGGCGCCTTGAATCCCTGCTCGACCGCCAGCCCGGGCAGCGTCTCCAGTGTGCCGACCTGAACGCGCTGGGAATCGGTCGTCCCCTGCTGCACGATACAGGCCGGCGTGTCGGCCGTCATGCCGTGCGCCACCAGCTCGCGGCACAGCACTGGCAAACCCAGCAGCCCCATGTAGATCACCACGGTTTGATTGGGTCGTGCCAGCGCATCCCAGTCGAGATCGATGCTGTCATCCTTGAGATGCCCCGTCACAAACATGCAGGATTGCGCATAGTCGCGGTGCGTGAGCGGAATGCCGGCATAGGCTGACACGCCCGAAGCCGCCGTGATGCCAGGCACCACCTCGAAACGCACGCCGTTTTCGGCCAGAGTTTCGATTTCCTCGCCACCGCGGCCGAAAATAAACGGATCGCCGCCCTTGAGCCGCAGCACACGCCGTCCCTTTTTTGCCTGCTCCACCAGCAGTTCGTTGATGTTTTCCTGGCGCATGGTGTGATTGGCGCGTTCCTTGCCGACATAAATCCGCTCGGCATCGCGACGACACAGTTCAAGCACCGCATCCGCCACCAGATGGTCATAGACCACCACATCAGCTTGCTGCATCAGGCGCAGCGCGCGGAACGTCAGCAAGTCGGGATTGCCCGGTCCGGCACCAACCAGATACACCTCGCCCACGGGGGTGCCATCGGACTGCTCGGCCAGCTGCTGGCGCAACGCAGTTTCAGCAGCCGTCTCGTTACCGGCATGTATCAGCCCGGCGATCGGCCCCTGCAGCACGCTCTCCCAGAACACGCGCCGCAGTTCCGGCCGGGAAAAACGCTGCTTCACTTCGTCGCGGAAGCGCGCGGCCAGCAGGGCAAGCCGTCCGTAACTGGCTGGAATCATGGTTTCCAGCCGCGCACGCAGCAACCGCGCCAACACCGGCGCTGTCCCACCACTGGACACGGCCACCACGATCGGATCGCGGTCAATAATGGCCGGCAGCACGAAACTGCACAGTTCCGGCCGGTCGACCACATTGACCGGCAGCTTGCGCTCGCGTGCGGCAGCCGACACCGCGCGGTCGGTCGCATCATCCTCGCTGGCCGAGATTGCCAGCGACATGCCATCGAGCATGGCCGGCACAAACGGACCGGGATGCCGCTCCATGCGGCTCCAGTCGTCCGGCCCGGAAAACGCCGGCGACAACGCACTGGCAACCACGGTCACCCGTGCGCCCGCCTGCAACAGCAACCGTGCCTTGCGTGCGGCAAGCTCACCACCACCTGCGACCAGACAGCGCTGGTCGCGAAGATCCATAAATACCGGAAGAAAATTCATGATACTTTCGCTGAATGAACGGATATCCCGGCATAAATGCCCGGACGGAAGATAATTTCGCTGGAACGGGAAAAGCCCTGGGCACTCGGGTCAACGGTGGTTTCCATCTCCTCGCACCAGGACGGATGACTATAATTCATTTCCTTGAAAAACCACAACCCCTGATGGGATTGTAACGCAGCGCACATCATGTGCACCTGCTCACCCGCTTCGGGTGCGACGATGCCGCCACCCAGCAGTTGCCCGGTTTCGCCATCATGCACCATTTCAATGAACCCTTCGAGGTCGTGGCAGGCACGCGACTTGCCCGATCCACCCAGATTCGAACGCGCCACTTCCTCGGAGAAACCCGCCTGCTCGGCCTGTTCTTCCGTCAGCCCGACAAAAGCCATTTCCAGTGCGGAATGGATCACAAATGGCACCGTGAAGTAGTTCGCCTGCACCCGGTTGTCTGTCAACGCATTGATTGCCGCCACCTTGCCATCATGCATCGCCACCGCGGCCGTCATCGGCGCCGCCATCGGGCTGCGCTTGACATCACCCACGGCATAGATACCCGCCACGCTGGTTTCGAGACAGGCATCGGTGAGAATGAATCCCTCATCATCGGTATGTACGCCCAGCTGTTCCAGCCCCAGCCCCCGGGTATGCGGAGTGCGCCCGACCGCCACCAGCACGTGATCGCACTCCGCAGTACTGGCATCGGCAAAAACCACCTCCAGCCGCGACCCGTGCCCCCGCACCTGTTGCACGGTGAGGTTTTTGTCGACCTGCACCCCGATGCGCACAAGCTTGCGTTCCAGCACCTGCGCTGCACGGTCGGACACACCATGATTGCCCGGCAGCAAGCGTTCACCCTGCTCGATCAGGCGCACCTGCGCGCCGAACTGGTGCAGCATGTAACCGAGTTCGACGCCCACTGCTCCACCACCGATGCACAGTATCGAACCCTGCACCGCCTGCCGCGCGGACAGCAACTGACGCGAATTGAATACCCGCTGACCATCCGTCGGGCAGCCGGGCAATTCGCGTGGTACCGAGCCCGTGGCGATGACGGTACGCAACGCGCCAATTTCGAACGGGCCCGCATCGTCCATCGGTACGATACGCAACCGGTCTGGCGCCACGAATGCCGCCTCGCCCAGATACACCTTGACGCCCATGCGTGTCAGCCACGGCATGAACGTGGCGCGCATGGCGCGCAATACTTCGTCCTTGCGCTGCAACGCAGCAAGGAAATCGCCCTGAACGCGTCCGACCAGCCCCCGGCCGTCGAGCTCGTTGATCCGCTCCATCAGTGTCGCCATGTGCAGCAGGGTCTTTTTGGGAATGCAACCGTGATTCAGGCAGTTACCTCCGAACTGATCGCGCTCGATCAGTGCCACGCGCGCACCAAGGTGCACCGCGTTGAGCGCGGCCTTGTAGCCTCCCGGCCCGCTACCGATCACCACCAGATCAAACTGCTGCATGGCATGCGTTCGCAGTGGATCAGGCGCAGCCGCCACCGCCCTGGTCTGACGAACAGCCGCCTTTGCCGCAACCGCCACATGACGACGAGGGCGCATGAAACACGAAACCGCCCTTGCCCGGCTCAAGTTCGACAAAGTCGAGCGTAACGCCCTCAAACAGTTCCTGCTGGCTTGCATGGATAAGCAGTTCAACGCCTTCCACACTGACCACAAGGTCCTGTGATCCGCGATCGTCAAACCCCATGGCAAATTCCAGCGATCCGTCATCAGCGCGACGCGCCGCGACGCGCAGCGCCATGCCTACCATATCGCCGCGATCAGCGGCATCCTGAATCTGACGGATGGCATTCGGAGTAACGATAACCATGCAACCTCCAGTTGTTTGACCAATAAAACGTCCGCCGCAGCCCGCATCAGGCAGCCAGTGCCGGTGACTGCACACCGCCACCCCCAGCCATGTCTCCCCCGGCGCGACGCATCACCCGCTGCAAAAAGGCATCGACCCAGCTAAACTGCCGCGATGAACGCAGATGCGCATACGACGCCAGCAGGTTGCCGTGCACGATGCCATCGTTGCGACCATCGATGCCATGACCGCGCTCGACCCGCCAGGCATATACGGTATCGGCCGGCAGGTTCTCCAGACTGGAGTAATGGAACTCGTGTCCGTGAATGTCGCCTGCGCCAACGGGCCACGGGCTGTCCGCGGTGGCCGACAGGCGCACATAGCCGCGTCCCACCGGACGTTCGTGCATGACCACATCGCCATCGATGGCGCCCACCATCTGGCGGGTCTCGCCCCGCCAGCTCAGGCTCCGCGCCAGATACATCAGTCCGCCGCATTCGGCGTACACCGGCAGGCCATCGTCGATGGCATGGCGGATCGCTGCGCGCAGGGGCGCATTGGCTTCCAGTTCACGGGCAAACAGTTCGGGAAAGCCGCCACCGATGACCAGCCCGTCCAGCTCGGGCAAGGCGGGATCGGCAAGCGCATCGATCTCTACCAGGGTCGCGCCTGCGGCCGTCAGCCGGTCAAGATCGTCAGCGTAATAAAACCCGAAGGCACGGTCGCGCACGATGCC
>JAJXUP010000003.1 GCA_021782795.1 Pseudomonadota bacterium
CAACGCCACGCCCACGAGCTTGATCTACCCGGTTTGCGCAGTTGGTCGTTGAATCGCTATCCACACGTCGTATTCTATGTGGATCACGCAGATCACATCGACGTCTGGCGCGTTTTGCATGGCATGCGGGATATCCCGACCTGGCTGCGTGACGGCGATAAAGACCCATCGCACTGAAGACCCCCATTTCACCCCGGCTGCCGGGACTCCTGTCCTGCGAACATCATGTGCTGCCATTTGTGAAGGTCTGTAATGACCCAGTAAAAACCTGCTCAACTCATTGACTGTTCCCCCGAAAAACTGAAGTGGCAACGACCGGGTTCGACCATGCTGACTGAAAAAATACGTAATCGCGAAAACGGGATCGTCCTCTACGGTATCGTTCCGCCAAAAAAAGGCACCGGAGAAGACCATGTTCGCGAGATCGCGATGAAGCATGTCGAGCGCCTGAAGCCGCTGAAAATCGACGGGCTGGTGTTATACGATATCCAGGATGAAAAATCTCGCACCGATGAGGAACGCCCGTTTCCCTTCATGGCGACACTGGATTCCTTCGCATATAGCAGAGACCACCTCAAGGAACTCGGCGTTCCCAAGATCATCTACCGCGCAGTGGGCAAGTATTCCAGGGATGAGCTCTCTGCATTTCTGACCCAGGCCTCCAGCACGGACAATGCGACGGTTTTTGTCGGCGCCGCCTCCGGGGATCAGGAAGTGACGATGTCCATCAGTGATGCCTACAAACTGAAATCACAAGTCAACAAAGACTTGTTGATCGGCGGTGTCGTCATTCCGGAGCGTCATCTGTCAAAGGGGGACGAACATCTCAGGGTCTTCAACAAGATCGCCCAGGGGTGTACCTTTTTTGTTTCCCAGGGAGTATACGACGTCAATGCCTCCAGAAATTTTCTTTCCGACTATTACTATTACGGCAAGGAAAACAATATTCCGCTTGTACCGATCATCTTTACCCTGACTCCCTGTGGTTCGGTAAAGACCTTGCAATTCATGAAATGGTTGGGCATTGGCATCCCCCACTGGCTGGAGAATGAACTTGTTCATTCGGAAAACATCCTGGAAAAATCCGTCGACTTTTCGGAACGGAATTTTCGTGAACTGCAGGTTTTTGCTGCAGAAAAAAACATTCCCATTGGGTGCAATATCGAAAGCGTCGCTGTTCGGAAAGTAGAGGTCGAGGCGTCGATCGAACTGCTGCGAAGGATCAATATGATGCAGCAGGTTTCCGGATCTTCGGCCTGATCACCCCCGGTTTCAAATCTCCGTCCGGACGTTTCTCCGGCATTTTTACAGCATGCCGCACTCACGATGCCGGATCGTACAATCCGGAACTGCACACCCTATGGGCCAAACGTGACGGGCGATGCCGCACAGGCTCAGCGGCTGCTCCTGAACAGGATATAGGTCGCGACTACGATCAGAAACCAGGCAAAGGAACGCCTGAGCATTTCATGGGACAGCCGGTGCGACGCCCAGGTGCCGACAAAAGTACCCAGGATCGTCATGCTGACGAAGCCTTTCATCAACGACCAGTCGATCGGCACAGCACCAAAATACCCATAGAATCCGGCATAGGCATTGACCGCGACGATGGGAAGCGAGGTTCCCACGGCCTTTTTCATCGACAGACCGGAAAACAGCACCAGCGCGGGCACAATGAGAAAACCGCCACCCACACCGACAAGCCCCGTGAGCACGCCCACACCCAGACCGACCAGAGCAATCTGGGCCGTGCAGTAGGAAACCCATTGCGTGCATTTCCCCAGTACGGCATCACCCTCCCCTTCGCCCACGCTGACGAATACGGAATTTGCAGGGATCGGTGCCCGCCTGAACATGCGCCAGGCTGCGGTATACATGACCAGAGCAAAAAGCGTCAATTGCCAGACGGCTGGCAGACGCACCCCGACCTTGGCACCGGCGTAAGTGCCCGCCACGCCGAAAAGCGCGAACACCGCAGCCACCGGCAGATCAAGATTGCCGCGCCGATGGTGGGTCAGCGCTGCCAGCGTGGCTGTGATTCCGACCACGCCCAGGCTCATGGCAAGCGCCGACTTGGGCGCCACATTCAACAGGTAGATGAGGGCTGGCAAGGCGATGATGGAACCACCGCTTCCCAGCAGGCCAAGAACAAAACCTGTAGCAAGGCCTGCGATGATGGCGAGCAGGTCCACGAAAACATTTTCCTTTCTGGCGATAACTCGTGCCGGGCGTGATTGCGGACCTTGGATTTAGGGAATGGCCGCAACGGAGCTTTGTTTGTCAGACCGCAATCTTCTTCCTGACTGTCCATTCAGTCAAGATAAATAGATATGCTGTTCGTGAAATCTTGCGACAAGGTTGCCGACAGCGCCATCGCGTCCCTGTCCACGAGTCGCCGCCGCAGCCGTTATGGGCGCTGCGGTTGCGCCATGAGACCGGGAGGCACCGTTTCGCCCTGCCCGCCCACGCCACGCGTCGGCTTCAACCGAAAACGGAGCGGAACACCGGCATGTGCAGGCCCCTTTCTTTTGCCTCACCAGTCCTGGGACGCACGATCACCGTACAGGTCATTCCTGCAACCAGTTGCAGACCGGCAGGCAGAGGGTCGAGACTGACTCTGACCGGGATGCGCTGGGCAAGACGCACCCAGTTGAAACTTGGATTGACGTTCGCAAGCAGCCTGACATCGCTCGGGTTGTCGCGGTCGGTGATGCCGCGCGCGATGCTCTCCACATGCCCAGACAGGCGCTGGTTCGAGCCCAGCAGACGGATTTCGGCCGGATCACCGGATCGTATCAGACCAATCTTGTTTTCCTCGAAATAACCATAGACCCAGAATGAATTGCGGTCTATGACGGCGAGTTGCGCCGTACCGGCATGGGCAAAATCTCCGGGCCGCACCAGCAGGTTGGAGACCCAGCCATCCACCGGTGATCGCACAGTGGTGCGTTCGAGGTCGAGTCGAGCCTGATCGCGTCTGGCGAGCGCAGCCTCATATTGCGCCCGGGCTCGTGCTGCCAGCAAACGGGCGTCCTCCCGGTTTTCCTGTGAAATCACCTGATCGTCCAGTGTGGCGCGACGCGCAGCATCCTGGGTTTTCATCTCCAGAAACGCCTTGCTTTCCTCGACCTGCGCCTGCGCCAGCGCGAGGGCGTGGCGATAGTGCTCCGCATCGATGCTGAACAGACTGTCGCCTCGCCGCACGAACTGGTTGTCTTTCACCATGACGGCTGTGACCAGCCCGGCGACGTCCGGCGCGATGTTGACCACATCCGCCCTCACCCTGCCATCGCGTGTCCAGGGCGAGTCCATGTAGCGCACCCACAGCAGATGTCCGAGAATCAGCGCAACGATGACAAAGGACAGGGTGATCGAAATTCTGACGAAGCGTCTGTAGAACACTTTCATCGTGTACCTTTCAGTAAACAGTAAGTCCGAACGCTGAAAACAGACAAGCGAACAGAGCGACCCGGAACAGCGCCGGATACCACAGATAGCGGTAGATGCCCCGATTGCCCAGCATCCGGTCCAGCATCAGGGTGATCCCCCCGGCCGCGAGGAAAGCCAGCACCAGCGAAGGGATCAGTGCGTCGAAAAATGCGATTTCCCTGGGCATGGTCATTCCATTCCGCCTGTGGCGATGCGGGCCGATTCGTCATCCTGAAGCGCGCTGCGGATGAAATGAAGCATGGTTCGCATCTCGCGTCGCGACGCTGGCGCAATGGCTGATGCATCCACGGCCGCACCGGCGGCATTTACCGCAACAATCGCCGTATCGCGTGCAGGCCCCGCCGGGGCTTCAAAATACCGCGCGATGGCTTCCAGCGCATGTTCCAGAGGAGCACATGCGCCATGCACGTTCAACTCTTTTCTCAAGGCGATGACGGCATGCCCGATTTCGAGAACAGAAAACAGCCAGTCAATCACGAGTCTGTCTTCAGGCTCGCCCATGCGTCTTGCGCTTCCTGAGCGCTGCACCAGATCGCGCGCGCCGCTTTCAAGATTGGCGCGCCTGAGCGCAAGGGGTTCGCGACAGGCGTCCACGACCAGCTTTCTCAATGCGGAAGACGTTCGCTGACGCGACCAGCCGCTGCCGCTCAGATCGATCAGCGCATACATGATGCCTGACAATAGAATGGCGAGCAGATCAGCAATGGCATCGTTTAAAAACGCAACCGGGTTCGCGTCATATGTGCTACCGAAACCGAGGCGCATCAGGAACACCATGAACATACCGGCACCGGTCACTGCCGTTTCGGGCCGTGTGGCAAGCCAGGCCGCACATATGATTCCGGGAGAAATGGCAAGCGCAAGCATGAAAAAACCCTGCGCATCAGGCAGCACATGGAAATTGCAGTAATACGCCAGGGCCATGGCAATCACTGCGCCGGTAAAAAACTGCCGGATGGCTTTCGTCGGGGAAAAAGCGGTCGCGAACAGCGTGCTGGTGACAACGCCCAGAGTGATGGCCTCGATGCCGGAGCCCCATTCGGTAAGCATCCAGATCGAAGCCGTTATCGCCAGCGCCAGGGCTCCGCGAACTCCGGCAAGACTGACTGCCAGCGGATCGAAATGCCTGCCCAGGTTGAAGGAAACCTGGGCTGCACCACCCTCACCCTGCCTGTTCGCAAGCGATGTATAGGTCCGGGTATAGGCCAGAAGTTCATCAACCAGGCGCAGCAGCAATTCTTTCCCTGTTTCGAAATCCATCCGTTGCGATGCGGTAATATCCGGCGGAAGCCGCGCGTCCACTGCTGAAAATCCCGATCCCAGGCTGGTGCGAAACAAAGCCAGGCGAGCTGCGACGGCAGCGGCCTCCCGCTCCGTATGAGCGACCTCGCCATCCGGGGCCACCACCTCCCCGAGATCGCGATACAGAATCCGGAGTCCGTCCTTCACTTCCTTTCGCCCGGTTTTTTCCTGGCGGCGCAGCAATTGTTCAAAGGCATGGAATGTGGTCGATACTTCCATGAATTCCGCATTGAGTTGGCCCAGGCGCAGTCGCCGGGCGCGCGACCCATCGTTTTCGAGAGCGGAAGATGCACGATAGGATTCCAGACTGAAGATGTCGCCCACAAAATTCAGCAGCATCGGTTCATGCGACGATGAAACGCCGTCTGATGCCGCATGC
Organism: Pseudomonadota bacterium; assembly: GCA_021782795.1. Lineage (GTDB taxonomy): Bacteria > Pseudomonadota > Gammaproteobacteria > Burkholderiales > Sulfuriferulaceae > Sulfuriferula. The sequence goes on from JAJXUP010000003.1 coordinate 5,132, forward strand.
AAAAGCATGGTGAAGTCCCTGAACCGGCGCCTTACCGCATCGAGCATGACGTTGCCAAGGCGTTTCGCAAAAATCAGGTCGCTCACCACCGTCGCACAGAACAGGCCGATGAAGATTTCGGAAATCCGGCCCACGGCAATGTCGAAAGCGTGTTCCGGACTGGCGGCAGCCGGAAGCCCAACAATGCACAGAGTATATCCGGCGAGCACAAAGGCATAAGACTGGTGGTTGCGGTAAACCATCGATCCAGCCGTACACAGCCCGATCCAGATCGTCATGCTCAGCAGAAACAGCACCCGTTCCTGAGCAAACAGGGCGACCAGCAGCAGGGACACGCCAATGCCCGCCAGCGTGCCGATCAGCCGGTAATAGCTCTTTGCGAAGACCATGCCGGAATGCTGCGATTGCATCACAATGGCAACCGTCATCATGGCTGTTCTGGGCTGCTGCAGCTCGAAGCGCAAGGAAAACCACATTGCCAGCAGACAGGCCAGCAGTACCTTGAACACGTAGATGTACGCCGGCACATCCAGTTCCAGCCAGTCGCGCCAGCCCATGCGGGCGAATGCCAGCACCTGCACCCTGTTCATCTGGCAGGTATTTCCGCCGCCCCACCACCCAGAGCGAGCATCAGATCGGCATAGGCTTCGGATGCTTCCGCATGCACTTGCGCGAGGGCCTGTTCCTGTTGCAGCACACTGTCATAAGTGTCCAGCGCGCGCAGATAATCACTCAACCCTGCCCGCTGGGCTGCAAGGGCGAATTCATGCGCTTTCCTGGCCTTTGCGAGGGCGAGATCGATCTGCCTTGCCTGCGCAGAATCCGATTGCAGTTCTGCCAGCCCGTCTGAAACCTGTTCCAGCGCATGGAGCAGCGTTTCGTTGTAGGATTCCACGGCGACATCGTAGCTGGCAGTACTGGCAGACAGTCCTGCGCGAAGACGTCCGCCATCGAAGATCGGCAGGGAAAATGCAGGGCCGGCGCCTGCGATCAGCGCGGCATTGCTGGCGAGCTGCTCGAAACCAAGCGCCTGGAAACCGGCAAAGGCGACAAGATTGATGTTGGGGTAGAACGCCGCTCGGGCCGCCTGGATGTCGCTTTGCGCCCCCTCGATACGCCAGCGGCAGGCGATGATGTCCGGTCGCCTCCCGACGAGATTGGCTGGCAGGCTGTCCGGCAGACCCACCGGCGCATCCAGCGACATTTTCGGTCGAACAAGCGATTCTCCCGCACCTGGCCCCATGCCTGACAATGCCGCCAGCTGATGCTTGAGCACGAGCATGCGCGCATCGATCGCATCCACCCTGGCCTGCGCCACAGGCAACCGTGCCTCTGCCTCGGTGACTGCCATTTGCGTGCCCAGCCCGGCTGCCAGTCGTCGTCTTTCGATGGCAATGCGCAGATCAAGCTGTTCGAGGCGCCGCTGGGCATTTTCGCGCAGAGAAAACGCCAACGCGAGTCCGATATAACTGCGCACCACCGCATTTTCCAGTTCCAGCCGAACCTGCTGTGCTTCTGCAGCAGAAGCATGGACGGTATCGACCGAAGATCGCCATTGGCTTTTTAAGCGCCCCCACAGGTCCAGATCATATGAAAGCGAGAACGTGGCACTGTTGTTCCAGTCAGTGTGCCCTCCCCAGGGAGGCGGGATGAATTGCAGCGCGGTAAAGCGTTCGCGCGTAGCCGATGCGTCCGCATTCACCTGCGGTGCAGTAGCGCTGGCGCGGGCATCAGCGAACGCCTGCGCCAGCGCGACGCGCGCCTTTGCGGCCCGGACGGTGGGACTGCCTGCAATGGCCTGCGTGACCAGGCCGTCCAGCTGCGGATCATGATAGATTGTCCACCAGGCGGTTTCAGGCCACTCGATGCGAGCGCTGCCCTTGATCATTCTGCCTGCATCGAGCGTATTCGCATCCTTGAGACTCGACTGCGGCACGATGGCTGGCACCCCGGCACACCCGGCCAGTAGCAGGCCGATTACCGGAAAGATTGCCTGGCGCAGCACGTTCATGATTTTAGTACGGTCCCTAACTAAATGGCCAAAAAAAACTGCTATTGCATGACTTCGACATTGGCCGCCAGCGCATTGACGCCCGCGACCAGTGAATCCCGTTCAGCTGTGCCCAGCAGCGACATCAACGCATGCACTTTCCGGTAATAGTCGGGCATGGCCTCATCCAGCTTGATCTGTCCGCTATCAGTGAGCCTGATGAGGAATTTGCGTCTGTCGACCGGGTCTGTCAGACGCTGTACCAGACCTTCGCGTTCCAGGCCATCGATGAAGCCCGTCATGGTGGCCTTGCTCACTCCGGCCTTATCGGCCAGATCGGACGGAGACGAAGTCAGGTCATCCTGACGCATCAGCAGCACCAGAACCCACCACCGGCCCTGAAGCAACCCATGCCGCGCAAGCAGCCTGTCGAGTGCCAGCGAAATGTCCGAGCATGCACGGAGCAGGTTGACGAAATCTGAAACAGCCCGGATATCGGCGTCGGGATAACGCTCGACAAATTTCTCCAGACTTTTCGAGGTTGGCAGTTCTTTGAGCAATAGCATGCGGAAAATTATAGTACGGCTCCATATAATATGGCAACAGACTATAACTCAAGTAATCAAATTTCTTGCAGGGCAACATCTTCCATCATGGATCGGCGCGCAACACGTGGATCGGTGCGCAACGACCCGGTCTACTGGCTCCCGCTCCCGTCACCCCGCTGTTTCAACGGAATGAACCTGACGCCTCCAGCCGGCTGGCGGGTCCGGACTCTCCTGTACGGCAAGCCTGACACGGCATGCGCGGCAATGCCCGGGCGGGTGCGCTGCCTGTCGCCACACACCGGTACCGGCACATTACGCATGCCCGACCGCGAAAGTTTTCTGCTGTTCCTGTGACCGGCGGTGTATTTTATGTATAATAGAAAACGCAATCAACAATTGCTTTCAATTGAAAAAATATTCCAATGAAAGGCGGGGGCATGAACACTCTGATATTGGCAACCTTGATGATCGCTACGCTGTCCATGGCAGGCTGTGCCTCGGTACCCATGGCCTCCGAAGCCGATGATGCAGCTGGCAAGACATTTGCAGCACCCGCGGCAGACACGGCGGGGGTGTACATTTTCCGGGACAGTTTTATGGGCAAGGCGGTCAAGCGATCGGTATCACTGGATGGCGTTGTCCTGGGAAATACGGCAAACAAGGTGTATTTCTACAAATCCGTGTCACCCGGATCGCATACCGTATCCACAGAATCCGAGTTTGGCAACAAGTCGGTGAGTTTTCAGGCCGCTGGAGGACACAATTATTTTGTACGTCAGGTCATCGAGATGGGTGTGATTTCCGCTGCCGCGAATGTCGAGATGGTTGATGACGCGGAAGGTGAAAAAGAAGTACTCCAATGCGATCGCGCGCAACAACAATGAGTTGGGGACGCGGTGATCAAATCCGCGTCCTTGGCAATATCCCCGGCTATTCCACCCACTGCACCACTTCTTCAGCACTGCGACGGATTTTGGCAGCGGGTGACTGGACACGGTAACCAAACCCGGCCATGACCGCGAGTCCCCAGTGTTGTCGCACCATGATACCGGCATCGGCAAGCACGGTTTCGGCGGCCTCCTGCTCGAATCCCTCGACCGGGCAGGAATCGACACCGAGCATGGCCGCCACGGTCATCATGTTGGCCAACGCGATGTACGACTGACGGCATGCCCAGTCGAACAGCGCGCGTTCGCTGTCGAGCAGATGGAAATCGTGCTCGAGGAACTTCTGGTAGGTTTTGCTGCGCAGTGCAATGCGCTCGGGCGGAAATTGCAGCACGTCACGCAACATATGCTGCACGTATTCGCCATCGGTAGTGAGTCCGTCGCGGCGGGCAAGCAGGGCGACATAGTGGCTGGCCGACGGCAACTGTTTTTGCGCGCCCCAGGTCACGGGCAGCAAGCGTTCACGCAGCGCAGCATTCTGAATGACCACAATGCGCCAGGGCTCGTAGCCGAACGAACTGGGCGAGAGCCGGGCCGCCTCCAGAATGAGGCCGAAATCGCTGTCGCTGATGCGGCGCGCCGGATCGAACGCCTTGCAGGCATGGCGAAAATGAAATGCGTGCAGAATGTCCTCTTGCGAAATCATGCGATACTCCTGAAGTACGCGGCCATAAATACTGGCGGCAAGACCTGACGGATAGGCTGGCGTCGCGTGGTTGACAACCGCTTCACGCGCCGTCCATCATGGTATCAATTATTCGCCGGGTTCGCCCATGAACCGTCTGCTGTCGCTGCATGTTGCCATTCTGCTCAGTGCGCTGCTGGCACTTGGGTGCGGCTTTGTGCTTTCGACGGCCGGTCACGCACAGCTTGCCGCGTATGCATGGGTCGCAGGCTCGGTGCCGGCCCTGGTCTGGCTGATCCTGGATCTGGCGCGCACGCTGATGCGCGGCAGTGCCGGCATCGACATCCTGGCACTGATCTCCATCGGCGGAGCCATCGCGCTCCATGAATCGCTGACTGGCAACGTCATCGCCGTCATGCTGGCCAGCGGCCAGTTGCTGGAGAGCTACGCCCAGTTTCGAGCCGGTCGCGAAATGACGATGCTGCTGGCGCGGGCACCACGCCATGCCATGCGCCTGCAACAGGGCGAACTGGTGCGCATCGATCTGGACCAGGTGGCGCCGGGCGACCGTCTGCTGGTACGCAGCGGAGACACGGTTCCGGTCGATGGTCTGCTGACCAGTGTCGACGCCACGCTCGATGAATCTGCGCTGAGCGGTGAAAGCGCCGTTGTTGAGCGCCATGTCGGCGACCGGCTGCGCAGCGGTGCGATCAACGCTGCATCCGCCTTTGAAATGACCGCCACTGCCAGCGCAGCCGACAGCACGTTTGCCGGTATCGTCCGCCTGGTGGAACAGGCGCGCAGCTCACGCGCGCCCGCTTCGCGACTGGCCGACCGCTATGCCCTCGGGTTCGTGCCGCTGGCGCTCGGACTGGCCGGACTCGCCTGGCTGGTCAGCGGCAACCCGCTGCGCGCACTTGCGGTGGTCGTGGTGGCTACACCATGCCCGCTGATTCTCGCGGTCCCGGTTGCCATCGTATCGGGCATGTCGCGAGCAGCGCAACGCGGTATCCTGGTCAAGGGCGCAGCGGCGCTGGAAATGCTGGCGCGCGCCAGCATCCTGTTTTTCGACAAAACCGGTACCTTGACCAGTGGCAACGCCCGTCTGGTCAAGATTGTGGCCGCACCCGGCATCGACCGCAACGAGGTATTGCGACTGGCAGCCTCGGTCGACCAGGTTTCGGCGCATGTGACCGCCGCCGCGATCGTATCCGTCGCGCACGCGCGTCGCCTGGCGCTGGAACTGCCCACCGACGGCATCGAAACACCTGGCGCGGGCGTCGAGGCCCACATCGGCGAACACGCCTTCCGCGTCGGCACGGCACAGTATGTCGCCACCGGGCACGCGCTCGACGCCTGGGCGCAACGCCTGCTGGATGAAGTCGGCAGCGAAGGCGGCTCCGCCGTGCTGGTCAGCCGCGATGGCGCGCTGATCGGCGCCCTGCACCTGGCCGACCAGATCCGCATCGAGACGCCACACGCCGTGCGCCTGCTCAGACAGGCCGGCATCTCGCACATGATCATGCTGACCGGCGACCGGCCGGATGTGGCGGAGACCATCGGCATGGCGGTCGGCGTCGACGAAATCTGCGCCGGACTCGACCCGCAGGAAAAACTGCTGCATATCGCACAGGCGAAATCTTCCGGCATCTCGATCATGGTCGGCGACGGCGTGAACGATGCCCCCGCGCTGGCCGCCGCCGACGTTGGCGTGGCCATGGGTGCGCACGGTGCCGCCGCTTCCTCGGAGGCCGCCGATGTGGTACTGCTGGTCGACCGGCTCGACCGGCTGGCAGAGGCGATCCAGTTTGCGCGCGCCACACGCGACATCGCCGTACAAAGCGTACTGGTCGGCATGGGACTGTCGGTCATCGCCATGCTGGCTGCCGCCATCGGCTGGCTGGCACCATTACCCGGCGCCACATTACAGGAACTGATCGACGTTGCAGCCATACTCAATGCCCTGCGCGCCCTGCGCATCGCGCCGCTGCACGCCAGCCTGGTGCGGCTCAATCCCGTCGAATCGCGTCGCTTGCTGGCCGAACACGCGGCACTGGTTCCGCTGCTGGACATGCTTGACCATCTGGCCGACCAGCTGCCCGCCCTTCCTCATGACCAGGCCCTGGAAGAACTGGCTGCGCTACACTCGGCACTACAGCAGCAGTTGCTGGCCCACGAACGCGCCGACGATAACCACCTGTACCCGAAAATGACACCGCTGCTCGGCGGCAATGATCCGCTGGCAGCCATGAGTCGCACCCACCGCGAAATCTTTGCCCTGGCACATCGCCTCGAACGTATCACTGCCTCGTTGCATCCGGATCGGGTTACCCTGGACGACCTGCATGAAATCCAGCGCTTGCTCTATGCACTCGGTGCAATCGTCCGCTTGCATTTTGCACAGGAAGATGAACTATTTTTCACTCTTGCTGACTAAATGCTGACTTAAATGGACGGATGCCGTCTTTATGCTGACAGTTCGGTCAAACTTTACTACAATGATCTCATGCGAACATCCCGCCACAACCTGCTGATCCTGTTCGTGCTGTTCTGGGTGCAATGCTTTGCCCCACTGCTGCACGCACATGCCCATGGGCAAGCCGCCCAGCTCGGGCTGCATTGGCACGCGACCGATACGCTGAGCGACCTGCAATTCAGCGGCCGTGTTCACGCCAGCCTGGTTCGTGACACCGACGACTCGACACTGATCACGCCCGAGCCTGCACTGCGCCAGCACAACCGGCTGTCTTTCAGCGATGTGGTGCATACGGCCCCTGAGCAACCGCCCTCCGACTGCCTGCCGGTCACCGTACCGGTCAGCGATCCGGCACGATTTGCCTCGGCTGCTCCAGCCGCAACGGACAAAACAAGACCCTTCCGGTCACGATACGCTCTTGCTTTCCTTGCACAGGCTCCTCCCGTCAGCGTCTGAATCTGTCCGATGATTCGACCGCAGCGGCATAGGTTGCCTGCGGCCACACGCTTACGAACCAGGGAGTCAATCATGTCTCTTGCTTCACGCATTTCCGCCGTCATGCTGCTCGGCTGGGCGCTTGCCGCCCAGGCGCAGACAGATCTCGTCACCGTCAACGCGGCACAAATCCGCTCGCTCGGCATCCAGACCGCAAAGCCGCAGAGCGTTTCCAGCTCGGGCGGCATCGCCCTGCCAGCGCAGGTGGTTATACCCACCCAACACGTTCAGGTCATCAGCGCCCCACTGGCCGGCCTCATCGAACGCATCGACGTCAGCACTAATGAAACCGTACGTCGCGGTCAACGCCTGTTGGTGTTGCAAAGCCCGGAACTGGCCGGACTGGAGCGCGATTACCTCCAGGCCAGCCTGCAGGCGCAACTGGCCAATCAGTCGCTCAAACGCGACGAAGCGCTCTACCGGGAGGGCATCATTGCCCAGAGCCGTTACCAGCAGACCGCAAGCACGGCCGCCATCGCTGCGGCAGCGTTGAGCGAGCGCCGGCAAATGCTGCATCTGGCCGGGCTGGACAACGGCGCCATCGCACGCCTGCAACGCAGCCGGAAAATTGCTTCCACACTTGAAGTCACCGCTCCGTTTGCCGGGGCTGTGCTCGAAATCAATGCCAGCATTGGCCAGCGCACGGACATGACGACCCCGCTGCTCAAACTGGCGAATCTGTCGCCGCTGTGGCTGGAAATCCAGTTGCCGGCACACCAGAGCCAGAACGTGCAGATCGGCAGCCTCGTCCGCATCGGATCGGGCAAAGCCACTGGCAAAATCATCAATATCGGACGCAGCGTCAACCCGGCCAACCAGACAGTTGCCGTACGTGCCGAGGTCGCCTCGGGCAGCCACAACCTGAATCCCGGCCAGTATGTCGAGGTGCATATCGATACGCCGGCAGGCAAGACGCAATGGCTGTTGCCACCCGCGGCAATCGTGCACCAGGGCACCCGCGCCGTGGTCTTCGTGCGGGCAGACGGGGGGTTCAGGCCAGTTGCGGTGCAGGTCACGAGCCAGTCCGCCAGTGGCAGTGTGGCCGAAGCCTCACTGAACGCACAGGACGAAATGGTGGTACGGGGCGCCCTGTCGATCAAGTCGATCTGGCAAGGCAGCGGCAAGGGAGAATGACATGCTGGAACACATCATCCGTCTGTCCCTCAGCCAGCGATTGCTGACACTGCTGTTCGCGCTGCTGCTGGCCGCAGCCGGCTCGCTGGCCTGGCTGAAACTGCCCATCGACGCCTTTCCTGACGTGTCGAGCACCCAGGTGAAGATCATCATGAAGGCGCCGGGCATGACGCCGGAAGAAGTCGAGGCGCGCATCACCACGCCCATCGAAACCGAAATGCTCGGCATCCCCGGCAAGACCATGGTGCGCTCGGTATCGAAGTACGCGCTGGCTGACATCACGCTCGACTTTGCCGATGGCACCGACATCTACCGTGCGCGCAACCAGGTCACCGAACGGCTCAACGCGGTGCTCCGGGACCTTCCTGCCGGCGCGAGCGGCGGTATGGCGCCAATCACCACACCGCTGGGTGAAATGCTGATGTTCACCATCGATGGCGGCAACCTGACGCTCGAACAACGGCGCTCGTTGCTGGACTGGGTCATCCGGCCCGCCCTGCGCACGCTACCCGGTGTGGCCGACGTCAACGCACTGGGTGGAATGGTACGCAGTTTTGAGGTCATCCCCGACAGTGCCGCCATGCAGGCGCGCAATATCAGCATGCCGCAACTGCGCAGCGCGCTGGAGCTCAACAACCGCAATGACGGTGCCGGGCGACTCAACGATGGCGAGGAAACCCTGCTCGTCCGGGTCGAAGGTGCCATCAAGACGCTGGACGACATCCGCGCCACTGTGGTCTCCAGCCGCAATGGCCAGGTGATCCGCATAGGCGATATTGCCACCGTGCGCATCGGGGCATTGACCCGTTACGGCGCCGTCACTCAGGACGGGCGCGGTGAAGCCGTTGAAGGACTGGTGCTCGGGCTGCGCGGCGCAAATGCGCGCCAGGTTGTGGACAGTGTCCAGGCCAAACTGAACGAACTGGCGCCCAGCCTGCCTCCCGGCGTCAAAACCCGCATCTTCTACAACCGCGGCGCCCTGGTCGAACACGCTGTCAGCACCGTCTCGCATGCGCTGATCGAAGCCATCGTGCTGGTACTGGTGCTGCTGTTGCTGTTTCTCGGCCACCTGCGTGCTGCACTGGTGGTGGCCACCGCGTTGCCGCTGGCTGCACTGGCCACATTCATCCTGATGCTGCAATTCGGCATGTCGGCCAACCTGATGAGCCTGGGCGGACTTGCCATCGCCATCGGCATGCTGGTCGACGCTGCCGTGGTCGTGGTCGAAAATATCGTCAACCATCTCGGCCATGAATCACCACTACCGACGTCGCACCGCATTTTCCGCGCCGTGCGCGAAGTTTCCGCACCCGTACTTACCGGCGTGGTCATCATCATCGTGGTCTTTCTGCCGCTGCTCGCCCTGCAAGGACTGGAAGGCAAGCTGTTCATCCCGGTCGCGCTGACGATCGTGTTCGCGCTCGCCAGTTCACTGCTGGTCTCGCTGACCATCATCCCGGTACTGGCTTCGTTGCTGTTGCAGCCCGAAAAACACAGCGATCCATGGCTGGTGCGCCATGCGATGGCCATATACGACCCGTTGCTGCGCAGCGCGCTCGCACATCCCGGCCGTGTCGTCGCCATCGCGCTGATACTGGCACTCGCCGCTGGCATCGTCTATCCGCGCATCGGCAAAACCTTCATGCCCACGATGGACGAAGGCGATGTCATCATCAGCCTGGAAACCTTGCCATCTATCGGATTGAAACCATCGATAGACCTGGACATGCGGCTGGAGCGGGCACTGATGGCGCGCGTGCCGGAAATCCGCAGCATCGTCGCCCGCACAGGCTCGGACGAGCTGGGACTTGACCCGATGGGGCTGAACCAGACCGACACTTTTCTCGTGCTCAAGCCTCGCTCCGAGTGGCGCAAGCCGGACAAGGAATGGCTGATCGGTCAGTTGCGCGATGTACTCAAGGATTTTCCCGGCATCTCGTACAACTTCACCCAGCCGATCGAAATGCGCGTCGCAGAAATGATCGTCGGGGTGCGCGGTGACGTGGCCGTAAAAGTGTTTGGCCCTGATCTGGCCACGCTCAACCGCCTGGCAGGCGAAGTCGCCACCACACTCAGATCCATCCACGGCAGCCAGGATGTCTATCACCTCTCGAACGACGGCGTGCAGTATCTGCAGGTGCACATCGACCGGCTGGCAGCCGGGCGCCTCGGGCTCGACGCCGACGCCATCGAGCAGGTGCTGCACACCCAGCTCGAAGGAGTAACCGTCGGCACCGTTCTGGAAGGCAACCGGCGCACACCGCTGCTGCTGCGTGGCCGCGCCGAACTGCAGGATACGCCCGCGGCCTTCGCTGCGCTGCGCGTCACGCTGCCCGACGGGCAGAGCATTCCGCTCTCGTCCATCGCCACGCTCGAACGCAGTCTGGGCCCGGTCAAGATCGACCGGGAAAACGCTTCCCGCTTCGCGGTCGTGCAAACCAATGTCAACGGGCGCGATCTGGTCGGCTTCGTCAGCGAAGCGCAACAGGCCGTGGCGCAACGGGTCAAGCTGCCACCCGGCTATCATCTGGCCTGGGGTGGACAATTCGAAAACCAGCAACGCGCAGCTGCACGACTGGGAGTGGTGGTTCCCGTCGCGCTGGCGATGATATTTCTGCTGCTGTTCTTTTCTTTCGGATCGGTCCGACAGGCACTGCTGGTGTTTGCCAACATCCCCTTCGCGCTGGTCGGAGGCATCTTCGGTCTGTGGTTGTCCGGGGATTACCTGTCTGTGCCAGCCTCGGTCGGCTTCATCGCGCTGCTGGGTATCGCGGTGCTCAATGGCGTAGTCATGGTCAGTTACTTCAACCAGTTGCGCGCCAGCGGCATGTCGCTGAACGAAACCGTGCTTGAAGGTGCCAGACGCCGTTTGCGTCCGGTACTGATGACGGCAAGCATCACTGCCTTCGGTCTCGTCCCCCTGCTGTTCGCCAGCGGCCCCGGATCGGAAATCCAGAAACCACTCGCAATCGTGGTGATCGGCGGACTGTTCAGTTCGACACCACTGACACTCATTCTGCTGCCGCTGCTGTATCGCCGCATGCAACACAGTACGGAGAAATCCCAATGACACTTCCTGCCAACGACTGTCTGCTGACGCTGAACATACCGGAAGCGCTCGAAGAGGCGCTGGTCGACCTGTTGCTGGAAAATCCGGCGCTGGCATCCGGTTTTACCACCCTGAACATCGATGGGCACGGTCCCAGTGAAACCACAATCAGCGCGAGCGACCAGGTGCGCGGACGCCGGGCGCGCATCCAGTTCCAGATCGTACTGGCGCGGCAGAACAGCGCCGAACTCCTCGACCGCGTGCGCGCACAGATGCCCAGCCGGGAAATCTTCTACTGGATTGCGCCCCTGCTTGAAACCGGGAGGCTGCTATGACCGCGTTGAAACCCTCCGGGCTGTCACTGCTTGCGCTGGCTGCGCTGTTCACCGTACAGCCGGCACTGGCTGCAGACTACGCGGACCTTCCGCCTCAACAGGCGGTCCTCACCGCGTTGCAGCAAACACCTGCCGTGCTCGCCGCAGCGGCTGGAATCCAGGCGCAACAGGCCTATGGCGACATGATCAAGGCCGGACCCTACGAGTGGTCGGTGCAAGGCTCCGATGCGCAACGACGCATTTTTGACACGGGCCAGATCCAGCACGACTGGAGCGTTGGCCTGACCACCACGATACGCATGCCGGGGAAAAGCGGGCTGGACGACAAGCTTGCCGAGCAAACGGTGCAAAGCGGCACGCTTTCGGCCGGCGACGCCATGCACGAGGCCGCACGCAAACTGCTATCCATCTGGTTCACCTGGCTGTCCGCCAGTGCCCAAAGCGATCTGTGGCAACAGCAGACCGGGTTGTTGCAACAGCAGGTCGAAGCCGTGCGCCGTCGCGTTCGCGCCGGCGATGCCGCATCCGTGGAGATCGACCTGGCGCAAGCCGCCCGACTGCAGGCCCAGGTCGCGATGGAACAGGCCAATCTGCGCCGGAACAACGCGACCAATCTGCTGCACACCTACTTTCCCTCGCTGCCGCTGCCGGAACACTGCAACCCAGTCCCGCCGCAAGCGCTTGACCAGCCGCTGGCATACTGGATGGAAACCGGTCTGAGCGACAACCACGAGCTACAGCTTGCGCGCAATGCATCGCGCATCGCACAGCTACGCGCCAAGCGTGCCGATGCCGATCTGGTACCCGACCCGACCGTCAGCGTGTACTACATGTCGCAACGCGAAGGACTTGACACCTTTACCGGCGTTTCAGTGTCGGTGCCAATCACCGGTACGCTCAGACACCGCACCAGCGATGCCGAACGCGCCCGGGCCGACATGACATTGCAGAAGGAATCCCAGGTCGAACAGCGTCTGCGCGGCGAAATTGGCAACGCCTGGAACACGGCGCAAAGCGCCTGGCAGAACTGGCAACTCACCCGCTCCGCCAGCGAACTGACCGGCCATAACGCCGACAAGATCGCACACGCCTATACACTGGGCGAAGCCAGTCTCAACGACGTGCTGCTGGCCCGTCGGCAGCAACTGGATGCCAGACTGATTGAAACCCAGGCCGAGCTCGATGCCGCCGAAAGCCGCTACCGGCTCATGCTCGACACCCATCACCTGTGGCCGATCGAAGCCGCCAGCCGCTGAGCACGCGGACCATGGCCTGCGGCAGGACATTGCCGCAGGCCATGCCATTGAAAAGCCACCCGCGACCCGTCACAATATGCGCACCAATGATGATGCGCCCGGCAACCGATCCGATGTCTGTCCCCGCCTTTTGCCCACCGGCACGCCCTGCTGCCGCCGCTGCATGACGCCACTCATCGGTCTGATTCGTCACGGCGAGACCGGCTGGAACCGCAGCCGGCGTATTCAGGGGCAACTGGATACCTTGCTTAGCACGCGCGGCATGCGCCAGGCCCGAACACTGGCCAGTGCCCTCAGGCACATGCCAGTGACAGCCATATACACCAGCGACCTGGCTCGCGCCCGCAATAGCGCCATTCCACTCGCACTGCAGCTTGGCTTGCCCATACGACCCGACAGCGCGCTGCGCGAGCGCCATTTTGGTCGCTTTCAGGGGTTGACCACGCACGAGGCCCAGACCAGATACCCGCAGCAATGGCAACGGCATCGCACTCGCGACCCGGAATACGATCTGGATGGCGGTGAAAGCCTGAACGGGTTCATGCAGCGCATCGACACCACGCTGCGCGCGCTGGGCGAGCAGCATGTCGCCGGGCTGCTGCTGCTCGTCGCCCACGCCGGTGTCATCGACATGGCACAGCGGCTGTGCCACGGTCTGCCACTGGAACTGCCGCGCAACCATCCGGTCGCGCACTGCACACCGTTCTGGTTGCGTCTGGACGGTAGCGGCTGGCACGAGGCCTCACCCCCTTTGCCGGGTTCACGCAAAATGCGGCCCGGCTAGCCAAGCCGGGGCCGCCTCTGCCACAATGCCAGCTTTTGCGGGATCGATCCATGCCCACCTTCCTCTGGCACGATTACGAAACCTTCGGCGCAAATCCGCGCGCCGATCGTCCGTCGCAATTCGCTGCCATACGCACCGATGCCGAGCTCAATGAGGTCGGCACACCGTGCATGTGGTACTGCCAGCCGGCACCCGACTACCTTCCGGATGCGCAAGCCTGCCTGATCACCGGCATCACGCCGCAGCAATGTCTGCGCGAAGGGTTGCCGGAATACCGTTTCGCGCACAACATCGAGCGCGAACTGGCGCAGCCGGAAACCATCGGTGCCGGGTACAACAGCATGCACTTTGATGACGAAGTGACACGCTTCATGCTCTGGCGCAACCTGGCCGACCCGTATGCGCGCGAATGGCAGAATGGTTGCGGCCGCTGGGACCTGCTCAATCTGGTACGCGCCGCCTGGGCGCTGCGTCCGGAAGGGCTGCAGTGGCCGGTCAACGAAAACGGGCGCACCAGCTTTCGCCTCGAACACCTCGCCACCGCCAACGACCTGCTGCACGAAAAGGCGCATGACGCACTGTCCGACGTGCGTGCGACCATCGCACTGGCCCGGCGGCTGCGCGACGCCCAGCCGCGTCTGTTCGAATTCAGCCTGACGCTGCGTGACAAACGCCGGGTGCTGGAACAGATCCGTCCCGATGCCCCGCAGCCGTTTCTGCACGTCAGTGGCATGATCCCGGTCGAACGCGGCTGCCTCATGCTCGCCTGGCCGCTGGCGCAACATCCGTTCAACAAGAATGAAATCATCGTCTGGGACTTGGCGCACGACCCGGAGGAACTGTTCTCGCTCGATGCCGATAGTGTCCGCCAACGACTGTTCAGCAAAAACGACGACCTGCCGGAAAATGTCACCCGACTACCGGTAAAGACCATTCACATCAATCGCGCGCCCATCGTGGTGAGCCAGCTTAAAACACTGAGCCCCATGCAGGCGGAACGCTGGGGCATGAACATCGAACAGCAACTGCATCACGCACGCAAGCTGCAGCAGGCGCCATCTCTGGATGCGCTGTGGCGTAAAGTGTATGCAGCGACGCCCGCTGCCGCAACCGATGTTGACACCGATCTGTATAACGGCTTCGTCGGCAATGACGACCGCCGCACCCTGGAACGACTGCGGGAACTCGACGGCGAGGCACTTGCGCAGGCACGGCCGACACTGCAGGACACCCGCCTCGAAGAACTGCTGTTCCGCTACCGCGCACGCAATTTTCCGCACACGCTGAATGAGGAAGAAAACGCGCGCTGGCACCGTCACTGCACCGCCCGGCTACTGCATGGCGAACAGGGTGCACGCAGCCTGCAACAACTGAGCACGCAGATCGACGCACTTGCGGAAAGCGCCGACGAACGTGGCGAAGAAATTCTTGGCGATCTGTACGATTACGCCGAAACCCTGATGGAACACATCTGACTAGACATCATGGTCGCCAGCCGGTAGCAGGTGGCCAGCATGTGGTAACCAATCCACGGATATGAGCATGATTCATCGTCGTAGCCAGACTTCGCATCCCAGGGTCGATCAGGATTTATTGACTTTTGCGACCATATGAGCAGGCCGTTGAAACAGGTAGCGAGGACCCCCGGATGCAAGGCGCGAGAAACGCAACGACGAGACCTATCAAATAGATCGGCGTGGGAGTGAGTATCGCAGCAACGCCGCAGACGGGTGCCGCAGGACTTTTTCAACGGCCTGCTAGCGGGTCTGACGCACCCGCTCGAACAGACACACGGCCAGCGCTGCAGCGACATTGAGCGATTCCATCCGTCCAGGCATGGGGATGCGCAGCGACGCGCTCACTGCGGCACGCAGCGCCGGCGACAGGCCGGCACCCTCGTTGCCGAACACGAACGCCAGCGGTCCACGCAGATCGGCCTGATACAGGTCCTCAGCGGCATCGAGCGCCGTCGCACATACAAGACCGGGAAAATCACGTGCCACTGCAACCAGATCAGCCTGTTCGACAATCCGCAATGCGAAATGCGCGCCCATACCGCCGCGCAAGGTCTTGGGCGACCAGGCATCAGCACACTCGTCCGACAGCCACACGCTGTCCACGCCCGCTGCTGCCGCACTGCGCAACATTGCACCGAGATTGCCAGGGTCCTGGATGCGTTCAAGCAGTACCGCAAAATGCGAGGCCTGCTGCGGCCACACGGGCGGTTGCACCACCGCCATAACTCCGGTAGGGGTTCTGACGGGCGAAATGGCGTCGAACAATGGCCGGGTCAGCAGAACGACCTCAGCCTGCGGACAACGCTGCTGCCAGGCTGCAGCATCCGGTTCCTCGCACACCAGCACCTGCAACGGTACGCCACCGCTCGCCAGAAATGCTTCCAGCAGATGCTCGCCGTCCAGCAGCGCCAAGCCTCTTGCACGGCGCTCGCCCGCCGATTCGGCCAGCAATTTCCAGCCGCGGTAACGGGAATTCTGTCTGGAAGCGATCCATTCGCCCATCAGGCGCGACGCCAGAGCGTCGCGCCTGGCTGATCCTCGAGCACGATTCCGGCCTGCATCAGTTCGGCGCGCACACGGTCCGCCTCGGCAAAATCACGGTTCTTGCGCGCCAGCGCCCGTGCCGCAATCAACGCATCGATCTGCGCAGCGTCCAGTGCACAACCACCCAACTGTTGCAGATGCTGCACCGGATCGCTCTGCAGCAGGCCAAGCACGCCTCCCAACGCCCGCAGCAGACCGGCACGCTGTGATGAACGCGATTTATTCACCTCGGCCGCCAGTTCGAACAGCACTGACACAGCCAGCGAGGTGTTCAGGTCGTCGTCCATGGCCTGACGGAACCGCGCTGCCCATGGCTCGTCCCAGTCGAGTTCGATCGTCTCTGGCGGCACATCACGCAACGCGGTGTACAGACGGTTCAACGACTGGCGTGCGTCTTCCAGATGGCCATCGGCGTAGTTGAGCGGGCTGCGGTAATGCGCGCGCAGAATGAACAGTCGCAGCGTTTCACCGTCGAAACGCTCCAGCACCTCACGGATGGTGAAGAAATTGCCCAGCGATTTGGACATCTTCTCGTCGTCCACCCGCACGAACCCGTTGTGCACCCAGTAATTGGCAAGCGTACAGCCATGCGCACCCTCGGACTGGGCTATCTCGTTCTCGTGATGCGGGAACAGCAGATCCTGACCACCGCCATGGATATCGAAATGCGGTGACAGATAATGCTCGCTCATTGCCGAGCATTCGATGTGCCAGCCCGGGCGCCCCATGCCCCATGGCGACTCCCAGCCCGGCTCGTCCGGCCGCGCCGCCTTCCACAGCACGAAATCCAGCGCGTCGCGTTTGTACGGATCGATGCCCACGCGCTCGCCCGCACGCAGTTCATCGAGCGCCTTGCCCGACAGCCGGCCATAACCGGGAAAGGCATGCACTGAATAGTACACGTCACCATTGGCGGCGGGATACGCCAGTCCGCGCTCCACCAACCGCCCGATCAGGTCGACCATCGCCGGCACAAAGTGCGTGGCGCGCGGCTCGTGGGTCGGCGCAAGCACGCCGAGCCGCTCGGCATCCTCGTGCAGGGCAGTGATGAAACGCTCGGTCAGCTCGGCAATGGTCTCGCCGTTGAGGGCCGCACGTTTAATGATCTTGTCATCGATATCGGTGATGTTGCGTACATATTCGACGGAGTAGCCGCTTGCCAGAAGCCAGCGCACCAGCATGTCGAACACCACCAGCACGCGCGCGTGACCGACGTGGCAATAATCGTAGACGGTGACGCCGCACACATACATGCGCACCTGGCCCGCAACAAGCGGATGAAATGGCTGTTTTTCCCTGCCCAGGGAATTGTGCAGGATCAACATGGGGGCAACCCGAAATCCATGGTATGAATCAAGATGAATTCTTGCTAGAATCAACGCTCTGATCGAAGTCCAGTGAGTATAACATAGTGACACGCCCCCTCCTTTACGCAATTCTGTTCGCCTGTGCAATGCTGGCCAGTTCTGTTTCCCGGGCCGCGGACAGCAAGGAATTCCAGAATATCCAGACACTCTTCAAACAAGGTCAGTACGCCCAGGCGCTCGAACGTGACAATGCCTGGATCGCGCATCACCCGAAAGACGCGCAGGCCCGCTTTCTCAAAGGGCTGATCCTGACGGAACAGAACAAGACTGCCGAGGCCATCAGCGTGTTCACGGCGCTCACCGAAGACTTCCCCGAACTGCCCGAACCCTACAACAACCTCGCGGTGCTCTACGCCTCCCAGGGCGATTACGACAGGGCACGCAACGCCCTCGAAATGGCGATCCACACGCATCCGAGTTACGCTATCGCCAATGAAAACCTCGGCGACATCTATGCCAAGATGGCTTCGATCGCTTACGACAAGGCACTGAAGCTCGATACCAAGAACAATACCGTGCATACCAAGCTGGCGCTGATCAAGGAAATCTTTGCCGAACACCCGCTGGCCAGCGACTGTACTGGCAGCAGCACAGCGGCAACGGCCAAAGGATCGTCATCGGCAATCGCAACCCCGGCTGCCACGGCGACCGGAAAACCCGCAGCAGACACTCCCATGACGCCTCCGGCCGCTTCCCAAGCAGCGGCAGCAGCGGCGGCAACGACTCCGGTCAGCGCACCATCCGCTGCGGATGAGGCTGCCATTACACAGGCCCTCCAGAGCTGGGCGCAAGCATGGTCGCATCAGAACGCCGACGCTTATCTGGCCGCCTACGCGCCCCAATTCAAAACTCCGGACAACCTGTCGCGCCCGCAGTGGGAAGCCCTGCGCCGTGCACGAATCAGCAAACCCAAACACATCAGCGTACAACTGTCCGACCTGCACATTGTGCAATCCGACACCGATCACGCAACAGCCGGATTTACCGAAACCTATCACTCCAACCTGATCGACTCGGTCGGCCACAAGACGCTCAATCTGACCCGAGTTCACGGCAACTGGCTGATTGTGCAGGAACTTTCTCGATAACGGGCTGGACATGATCCGCATATTCCTTGTTGCGGCGCTTCTCGGCTGGCTGGCAGGCCGTCCGGCCTGGGCTGAACCGCCCGCAGATACTGCAACCGCCGTCGCGACCGCAACCACGGCTCCGACCGCATTGACTTCCGCATCTGCCGAAATACCTGCATTGGTTCCCACACCCAGTGCTGTGCCTGTGATGACATCCGCAACCACGGCTCCGACCGCAACAGTAACCACAACGGCTATCGCACCTGCAAGCCAGACCCAGTCAAGCCAGACCCAAAGTCACCCGCGCACGCTCGATCACGACGAGTCACTGCTGGCAACCACCTTCTCTGCGCTGCGCGAGGGCAAGCTCGATGAGGCCCAACGGGATATCGACACCCTGCTGCATGCCCAGCCGGATTTTCGCCTGGCGCAACTGATCCGGGGCGACCTGCTGCTGGCCCACGCCCAGGCGCTGGACCACATCGGCAACACCCGCCAGGACTCACCTGCGCTGGAAGACTTGCGCGCCGAAGCACGCGCACGCCTCGAAAGCGTGCTGCAACCGCCACCCGCAGGCATGGTACCGGAGCAGGTATTGCTGCTGGCAGACTCGATCCGGCATATCGTGGTCGTGGACACGGAAAAATCACGGCTGTACCTGTTTGCCAACCGCAATGGCATGCCTGTGTACCTCGCAGATTTCTACGTCACCATCGGACGCAACGGCAGCGGCAAATCACATGAAGGCGACGAACGGACGCCGCTTGGCATCTACCGCATCACCAGCCGGCTTCACGACAGCGCGTTGTTGGCCACTTATGGCCCGCTGGCATTTCCGCTCGACTTCCCCAACGACTGGGACAAACACAAGGGCAGCAGTGGCCATGGCATCTGGCTGCATGGTACCTTCAGCGGCACGTACAGCCGGCCGCCGCATGCCAGCGATGGTTGTGTCGTCCTCACCAATACCGACCTCGACAGCCTGGCGAACTTCATTGCGCCCGACAATACACCGGTGCTCATCACCGACCATATCCGCTGGGTCACGCCAGATACGGTACTTGCCGAACGCCAGCAACTGATGCAGCATGTCAGCCAGTGGCAACAAGACTGGCAAAGCCTCAATGTCGAACGCTACCTGGGCAACTATTCAAAAGATTTCACCGCAGATCAAACTGGCTTTGCCGACTGGGCGGCACGCAAGCGCCAGATCGCTCCCGGCAAACGCTGGATCAAAGTCGAGCTTTCCAACCTGAGCCTGTTTGAATACCCTGGCCAGAGCGGTCTCTTTCTTGCGGACTTCCGCCAGGACTACCAGAGCAACAATCTGGTCAACAACATGCACAAGCGGCAATACTGGACGCAGCAGTCCGGCGAGTGGAAAATCCTTGCCGAAGACAGCCTGTAACGGCCGGCCGCCCGCCTTCTTTTTCACACACCCACTGACGGACACCATCATCATGATCAAACTGCACACCAACTACGGCACCATCACCCTGCGCCTCGACAGCGACAAGGCACCCAAGACCACCGCCAACTTTCTTTCCTACGTCAACAGCGGCTTTTACGACAACACCATTTTCCATCGCGTCATCGATGGTTTCATGATCCAGGGCGGCGGCTTCGAGCCCGGCATGAAGCAGAAACCCACTGAAGCGCCGATCGAAAACGAAGCGGCCAACGGTCTGTCCAACCGTCGCTACACCATCGCCATGGCACGCACTTCCGACCCCCACTCCGCCACCGCGCAATTCTTCATCAACGTCAAGGACAATGGTTTCCTCGACTTCAGTGCTCCCAACGCGCAAGGCTATGGCTACTGCGTATTCGGTGAAGTTGTCGAAGGCCAGGATATCGTCGACCTCATCAAGGGCGTCAAGACCGGCAATCGTGCAGGGCACCAGGACGTGCCGGTTGAGGACGTGATCATCCAACGCGCTGAAGTCGTGGCATGACCGTCATGCCGGAGGCCGGATTCAGCCTGCTGGCCTCCGACCTGCACCTCAGTCCGGCACAGCCGCATGTCACACACCAGTTCGGCGAGTTCCTGCGCCGTCATGCCGGTGGGGCGCATGCGCTGTACCTGCTGGGCGACCTGTTCGAATACTGGCTGGGGGATGACACGCTCGATGCGCCGCTGGCGCAGCAGATAATCGCCTGGCTGGCAGAGTTGTCCACTCGGGGAACACAGGTGTACCTCATGCATGGCAACCGCGATTTTCTCATCGGCACAGAGTTTGCCCGCCGCTGTGGTGCCAGGCTGCTGGACGACCCGTGCCTGATCAACCTGCATGGCACACCCACCCTGCTCAGCCACGGCGACAGTCTGTGCACTGATGATCTGCCCTACCAGGCGTTCCGCCGGCAGGTACGCCACCCTGTCTGGCAGGCACAATTCCTTGCGCTACCCGTAGCCGAACGCATTGCACAAGCCGAGACAGCACGGCGCCAGAGCGAAGCCGCGCAACAGGAAAAATCCGCTGCCATCATGGACGTCAACCTTGACGCCGTACGTGCACTGCTGCGCGCGCACGGGTATCCGCGCCTGATTCATGGACATACGCACCGTCCGGCGCGACACAGCTTCGAACTGGACAACCATGCATGTGAACGCTGGGTGTTGCCCGACTGGAGCGACACCCGCAACGGTTGGCTTCGCTGCGACGCCGGGGGCTGCAGCTTCGAACAACTGGCATAGCCAGTGCCCGTGTCCGGAGCGGACGCATCAGATCAGCGCGCCAAGACCTCGTGCCAGGTCATCCTGGATATCGCGCACCGACTCCAGCCCCACTGCCATACGCAACAGGCCGTCGCCCACGCCGGCATCGGCACGCTGCTGCGGCGTCAGCCGGCCATGGGTGGTCGTCGCCGGATGGGTGATGGTGGTCTTGGTGTCGCCAAGATTGGCCGTAATGGAGATCATCCGCGTCGAATCGATCACATGCCATGCTGCATCCCGGCCCCCACGCACCTCGAAGGCCACCATCGCCCCGCCGCCAGTCTGCTGACGCATGGCCAGCGCATGTTGCGGATGCGATGGCAACCACGGGTACCACACCCGTTCTACCGCAGGATGTTCCTCCAGCCATCTGGCCATGGCGATACCGTGCGCGGAATGTGCATCCATGCGCAACTTGAGCGTCTCCAGCCCTTTGAGCAGCACCCAGGCATTGAACGGACTCAGGCTCGGCCCGGCAGTACGCAGGAAAGTCTGCACCGGGTTGAGCCGCTCATGCCCGCCCAGTACCGCCCCCCCCAGCACGCGCCCCTGACCATCGAGGTATTTGGTCGCTGAGTGCACCACGATGTCCGCGCCCAGTTGCAGCGGTCGCTGCAAGGCTGGCGAGCAGAAGCTGTTGTCGACCACAAGCAGCGCGCCGGCGTCGTGCGCCAGTTCGGACAAAGCACGAATGTCGCTGATCTCGGTGAGCGGATTGGAAGGCGATTCAACGAACAGCAGGCGGGTTTCCGGGCGCAGCGCCATGCGCCAGCGCGCAATATCGGTCGCCGGCACCAGCGTGACCTGCACACCGAAGCGCGGCATCACCTGATTGAGCAACTGAATAGTCGAACCGAACAACGACTGCGAAGCCACAATGTGGTCACCTGCCGAAAGCAGCCCCATCAACGTCGCCAGGATGGCCGACATGCCTGAAGCCGTGGCCAGACAGCGCTCGGCACCTTCCAGTGCCGCCAGACGCGTTTCAAACATTGCCACGCCCGGATTGCCTACACGCGAGTAGATATAACCCGGTTCTTCGCCCGCGAAGCGCGCTGCCGCCTCGGCGGCGCTGCCGAACACGAAACTCGAAGTCAGGAACATCGCTTCGCTGTGTTCGCCAAATTCGCTACGCACCGTACCTGTGCGGATCGCCAGGGTCTCGAGATCGAAATCGGGCTCCATCATTCCTCCTGCAACGGTTTCTTGCCCACGTTGACACCGAGCTGCTTGAGCTTGCGGTACAAATGCGTGCGTTCCACACCGGCCTGCTCGGCTGCTCGCGTCATATTACCCTCGGTCTGTGCGATCAGCCATTCGAAATAGCGGCGCTCGAACAGGTCGCGCGCTTCGCGCAGCGGCAGGTTGAGCGGCACCGACAGGCACTCGATCGCGTCATCCGCGTCGACACCGCTCTCCGGACCCGGGAGGTCGACTTCCATCGGAACCGGCGCCACCGGTCGTGCAGCTGCCGGCGATTTCTTCGGCAACGGATGCTGCAACCCGGCTGTCACGCCATCGAGCAGCTTGCGCAATGAAATCGGTTTTTCCAGGAAGCCGACCGCACCGATGCGCATGGCCTCCACCGCCGTATCGATGGTGCCGTGTCCCGACATCATGACCACCGGCATGGTCAGGCTGCCATTGCTGTCCCACTCGCGCAGCAGCGTGATGCCATCGGTGTCCGGCATCCAGATATCGAGCAGCACCAGATCGGGGCGCATGCGCTCACGCACCAGTCGTGCCTGCCCGGCGCCATCGGCCAGGGTCACATCGTATCCCTCGTCCATCAGGATCTCGGAAAGCAGTTCGCGAATGCCGATTTCGTCATCCACCACCAGTATGTCCTTGCCCATCATGCCACCAGCTCCATGTGATCAAGCGGTTTTGCCAAACCGAGTCGCACCCGCGCCACAGTCCCGCCCGCCGGAAGGTTATCCAGCGTGATACTGCCGTGGTGTTCCTCGATGATCTTCTTCACGATCGCCAGCCCCAGCCCTGTTCCCTTGGCCTTGGTCGTCGCGTAGGGCTCGAACAACCGGTCGCGCACCTGACCCGACAACCCCGGCCCGTTGTCCTCGACCGCCAGTTCGACTTCCTTCCCGCTGACGGCTGTCGTCATGCGAATACGCGGATGCACGGTTTCAGTCAGGGCATCCTGGGCATTCTGCAGCAGATTATGAATCACTTGTCGCAGCAGTTTTGCATCTCCAGCCACCATTGGCAAATCCGGATCGAGCCCGATTTCAATGGTTGCGTCATGCGCGTACAAATCAATGACCTCGCGCACCAGGGCATTCAGGTTCACCGGCACCAGTTGCGCACTCGGCGTGCGCGCATATTCGGCAAAGGCGTTAACCATCTCCTTCATCGCCGACACCTGGTTGACGATGGTTTGTATCGAACGACGCAAGGTCTCCGCATCGCCGGGTGACAGTCTGTCGGCCAGCTTGTGCTCGATGCGCTCGGCCGACAGCTGGATCGGCGTGAGCGGGTTCTTGATCTCGTGCGCCAGACGCCGCGCCACTTCGCCCCAGGCGGCATCGCGCTGAGCACGCAACAGGTCGGTCACGTCATCGAACACCAGCAAGAAACCACCATCCATGCCGACAGGCAGTGGAATGCCGCGCAACAGCAAAATGCGTCGTCCGACGTCCGACTCCAGGGCGAACTGCTGCTGCCACACCGTGTCGCCGTGCATGCGGAACTGGATCGACAGTGTTTCAGCCAGCTCGGCCAGATGTGCAAACGCAACCGGCCATTGGTGCAACATCTGCCCCGGCAGGATTCCCGACGACAGACCAAGCATCTGCTCCGCCGCCGGATTGAGCCCACGCACACGCAACTGGCTGTCAAAGGTGATGACGCCCGAAGTCAGGCTCGCCAGCACCGTCTCCAGGTAGGCGTGCGACTTTTCGATCTGTGCGCGCCGGTCTTCGGCCACGTTGCGCGTCTCGGCAAGCTGCCGCGTCATGCGGTTGAACGACTGCGTCAGCATGCCCAGCTCGTCCCGGCTCTGCACCGGGTGCATCTGACTGTAATCGCCCTTGGCGACAGCTCGCGTTCCCTGTGCCAGCGCCCGCAACGGTGCGGCAATCTGTTCACTGATCAGAAACGCCAGCGCCACGGTAGTCAGCAGCGTCAACACCATGGTCAGAGTCAACGTCATGCCATACAGCCGTTTCAGGCCCACGCGCGACAGCGACAGTGCCTGGTAATCCTGATACGCCGTCTGCACCGCTTCGGTTTCGCGTGCCAGCTGGTCGGGTACCGGCTGCAATACCTGCAGCACACGCATGGTCTCCGTCAGCGACAGCACATTGACAGGCAGCACCACGCGCAGATACATGCCACGACCTTCCAGCGCCTCGACGCGCGAGTACACATGTTGCTGGCGCACCTGAAACAGCGTACGTCCGTCCGGTACCGGGGGCGGCGCCCCCATCATCTCCCCCCCTGCCACCGACAACAGACGGCCGTGTTCGTCATACAGCGAGGCCTCTTGCACCGAATACGTCTCGGGCAACTGCGCCAGTTCACTCCCCTGCCGCGCCAGAGGGGCTTCGGCCAGCCGCTGCGCCATCGATTCGGCCTTGCCGTTCAGATCATGCTGCAGGTCGTCGAGTGCCGATTGGCCAAGGTCCAGCCCGCTTTCGAGCGCATGATCCACACGCACGTCGAACCACGATTCGATGCTGCGCGACATGAATTCCACCGACACAGCGTAGACCACCGTTCCGGGCAGCAGCGCCATCAGACCGAACACCAGCAGCAGGCGCACCGTCAGCTTGGCTCCGAACAGCCCCGCCCGCATCTTGCGACGCAACTGCACCATCTGGTAGAGCACCAGTCCGACCATCGCTGTGGTCAACACCCCGGTCGCCCCCAGCAGCCAGGGATAATCGTGTGCAAAAAAACCGGTGTTCGCGCTCGCGCTCGACAGGACGTAGATCAACCCCGCAACGGCAACGAACCCCAGCAGAACCAGGTATTTCACAAAGTCATCATCCACACCAGCGGCGCGGATTCAAGATCCCATCTGCCGGTCGCGATTGCATTGATCTGCAAGGGCTTTGGCAGTTCGGAAGTGTCCAGCCGCATGCTCAGCGTCGCACGATAATCCTGTATCTTGCTCAGCCGGTCGCGCGCAATCACCGGCCAGCCATCGATGCGTCCCAGTATGGCCAGGGCATCGCCAAGACTGTCGACGCTGCGTGTACGCACGTCGACACCCGACACCACGTACTGGCGCAGTAGTGTATTGTAGGACAGGCGCGTCACGCGCGTGATATGCGCCATCTGTTCCGGAAACCAGTACCAGCGCGGTCGTGCGAAATCGAAATCCGTGACGAAATACAGCGACACGCCCCGATTGACTGCATCCTCGAGCAGCGACGTCAGCGTGACATCAATCTGCGCATACAGGCAATATTTGTCGTCCACCTGACGCAACTCGGCGGAATGGATCTGGATACCGCCCGTCGCATGCGCTGCCGGCACGAACACCCATCCGCACAGCAGCCAGTAGATGGCGATACTAAGTCTTTGTAACCAGGGCATAGAAAAACCCGTCCCTCTCCTCATCCGGCAACCATTGCACGGAACATTGTCCATTATCAAGCGGCAAAGTACGCGCATCGGCATGACGAGCCAGGAAGCGCGCAGTCTGCTGCACGTTTTCGTCCGGAAACACCGAGCAGGTTGCGTATAACAATTTCCCTCCCACCGCCAGGCACGGCCAAAGCGCATCCAGGATCCGCTCCTGCAACTGCACAAAATGGCCGATGTCCTGCGGCCGACGCAGCCACTTGATGTCCGGGTGCCGCCGCACCACACCGGATGCCGAACACGGCGCATCGACAAGAATGCGGTCGAACGGCTGACCGTCCCACCATTCCTGCGGCCGCGCCGCGTCACCTGTTTGGCACCGCGCGCTCAGTCCCAGCCGCTGCAGGTTTTCGTCCACCCGCCGCAATCGCTGTGCATCCTGATCGAGCGCCAGCAGCTCGACTTGCGCCAGTTCGAGAATATGTCCGGTCTTGCCGCCCGGCGCAGCGCAGGCATCGAGCACGCGCATGCCGTCCTGAGCATCGAGCCAGCGCGCCGCCTGTTGCGCCGCCACATCCTGCACCGACACTTCTCCGGCATGGAACCCGGGCAATTCGCCTACCGGAACCGGCCGCACCAGACGAATGGCAGTGTCACCCACCACGCTGGCCTCGATGCCCGCATCGCACAACCGTTGCACATACTGCAGCACACTGATTTTGCGCGTATTGACCCGCAATGTCATCGGGGGATGCCGATTTCCTGCTTCAAGTATACCTTGCCATTGTTGCGGAAATGCAACAGTCAGCCGGTCCACCCACCAGCGCGGATAGGCAAGACGTGACACCGGGTCCACCGACAATCGAGTCATGCCCGGCGCGCCATCCTGCAACCAACCCTGCCGCAGCACGTTGCGCAACACCGCATTGGTCAGCCCTCTTGCCCAGCGCTTCAGGCTCGCGGCCGCCTCGACCGCCTCGCTGACGGTACGGTATGCCGCCTCGGGGTGCAACTGTAGTTCGCGCAATGCCACAAGCAGCAGGATGGCGACCTGGCGATCCTGCAGCTGACGGTCCAGCGCGGCATCGCGTACCGCTTCGAGCCAGCCATATTCGCGCAGGCAGGCAAAGCACATGTCTTGCACCCGCGCCCGACCCGCTTCGCTTTCGCGCGCCAGCAGCCGGTCCAGATTGTGTTTGCCATGCACCACGCTGTCGATGACCCGTGTGGCGCGCAATAAAAGCTGGCGCAACGGTGGTTGCGCGACATCATCCCTGTTGATCATACGTGATAGCCCGCCAGTCCCGATGTCATCCAATGCAGCAATCCGATCAACCCAAACCCCGCCACCAGCATACCCGCCAGCCTGCGCAGCCAGACCGACTGGCGCCATGCCTGCAGATAGCGCGCAAACCAGCCCATGGCCAACAGATTGGGCAACGTTCCTGTACCGAATGCCAGCATCACCAGTGCCCCGTGCACGGCACTGCCGCTTGCCAGCGCCGACACCAGCACCGAATACACCAGTCCGCACGGCAACCAGCCCCAGACCAGCCCGGCCAGCACGGCCTGCCCGGGATGCCGCACCGGCAGCAGATGGCGGACGTACGGCTGCAGACGCAGCCACAGTCCGCCTCCAAGCCGTTCGATCCCGAGCACAGCACGCGACCAGCCGGCCAGGTATAACCCCAGCAACAGCAGCATGAAGCTGGCCAGCGCATACAGCACCCGCGAAACCGGCAGCACATGATCGAGCAGCAATGCGCTGCTGCCGACGGCACCGGCCAGCGCCCCGGCCAGCGCATAGCTGACCAGCCGCCCGGCATTATAACCGAGCAGAATACCCCACCCGGCCCGACCGCCAGGTGCAGACAGCGATAATGCGCTGACGATACCGCCGCACATGCCCAGACAATGCACACCGCCCAGCCAGCCCACCAGCATCATCGACAACAGGCTATATTCGATCATGACCCGGCCCTTTCGGCACGACCCACCAACCAGAGCAGTGCCAGCACGGGCAGCCCCAGCATCGCGGTGAATACAAAAAATCCAGCATACCCCCACGCATTGACCAGGTCACCGGAAAACCCGGCAAGGAATTTCGGCAACAGCAGCATCACCGAACTCAGCACCGCATATTGCGATGCGGTGTACGCCTGATTCGTCAGGCTGGACAACCAGGCGATGAACGCGCTGGAACCAATGCCGGCCATCAGGTTATCGGCCGAGATCACCCACACCAGCGCATGCACATCGTGGCCCCGGGCCGCGAGCCAGACATAAAACAGGTTGCCCATCGAGGACAGCACCACGCCCAGCCAGAGTATCCTGCGCACACCGAAACGGGCCACCAGCACCCCGCCCAGCGCGGCGCCTGCCAGACTCATCAACACACCATAGATCTTCGACACCATGGCCACTTCGGCTTTGGTGTAACCCAGATCCACATAAAACACGTTGGCCATCACACCAAGTACGACATCCGGAATGCGATAACAGGCGATCAGCGCCAGCATCAGCAGTGCGCGCTTACGGTAGCGCCGCATGAAATCGGAGAATGGCGCGGCCACCGTGCCGGACAACCAGCGCATCGCCGCCGGCAGTCCCGCCGCACGCGCAACCTCCGGAGTCCGCTCTCGCGCCACCTCATGCATCCACAACGTGGCAAACATACCGACCATCATCAGCGCCGCCATGACCAGATAAGCGTTGCGCCACGCAGCATATACATAACCCTGTGCAGCGCCCGCCGTCCACGCGGCCAGCCACAGCACGCCCGCTCCGGCAACAATCATGCCGATGCGGTAGCCGGCCTGGTACGCCGCGGCCATCACCCCCTGCCAATCGGCTTCGACCGCTTCGATGCGCCAGGCGTCGAGCGCAATGTCCTGGGTCGCGGCAGACCATGCGATCAGCCCGGCCCACATCGCCGTCAACGCCAGACCGTTGCGCGGATCGTGCAACGCCAGACCTGTCAGACCGGCCGCCACGACACACTGCGCCAGCAGCAGCCACGATCGACGCCAACCCAGCCAGCGCGTCAGCCCGGGCAGTGGCAACCGGTCTACCAGCGGTGCCCATAGCCATTTGAAACCCCAGGCCAGCGCCACCCAGGCCATGTGCCCGACCGTGGAGCGGTTCACGCCCGCTTCGCGCAGCCAGAACGACAACGTGCCCAGCACCAGCAACAACGGCAGCCCGGACGAGAACCCGAGCAGCAGCATGCCACGCACCCTGCGGTGGGTATAGACAGAAAATGCACTCAGCCAGCCACGCACGCCCGACTCACCCCTCAGGCCGTGACATCATCATAATCGACGATCAGCGGCGCGTGGTCTGAAAAGCGTTGCGCCTTGTACACCGTCGCCACCCGGGCGCGCGCTGCAATTGCCAGCGTTGCCAGCTGGTAATCAATGCGCCAACCGACATTTTTCGCCCAGGCCTGACCGCGATGCGACCACCAGGTATAGCCCTCTTCCGTAGCCTGCGGATACAGTTGCCGGTATACATCACGCCAGCCGAGTACGTCGAGCACACGTCCCATCCACGCACGTTCTTCAGGCAGGAAGCCGGAATTTTTCTGATTGCCTTTCCAGTTCTTCAGATCAATTTCTTTGTGGGCGATGTTCCAGTCACCACACAGCACGCGCTCGCGACCGTCTTGCGCCAGCGCAGCGAGTCGGGGATAGAATTCGTCCATGAACGCGAACTTGGCCGCCTGACGGTGCTCGCCACTCGAACCCGAAGGCAGGTAGAGCGACGCGACTGCCAGATTGCCGTGACGCACCTCGACATAACGCCCCTCGGCATCGATGTCGGCCACGCCAAGACCGGTAATCACCTGGTCGGGTGCGTGCCGGGTGTAAATACCCACACCGCTGTAACCTTTTTTCTGCGCATAATGAAAATGGCCGGTATAGCCGTCGGGGGCGAGCATCTGTGCGGTCATGTCGGCAGCCTGCGCCTTGAGTTCCTGCACGCAGACAAAGTCGGCGTCCTGCACCGCCAGCCAGTCGAAAAAGCCTTTACCCGCTGCGGAGCGGATACCGTTGAGGTTAACCGTTATAATGCGCATGTTTCCTTATCCATTGTTTTGCCACCATGCCCGACTTCCGCCAGCAATTTCTGCAGTTCGCCATCGATCGCCGCGTGCTCCGTTTCGGCGAATTCAAGACCAAAGCAGGCCGCCTGAGCCCGTATTTCTTCAATGCCGGCCTGTTCAATGACGGCCTCGCCCTCAAACAGCTCGGAGAATTCTACGCCAAAGCCATCCTCTCCGCCGGTATCGACTTCGACGTGCTGTTTGGCCCCGCGTACAAGGGCATCCCGCTCGCCGCTGCCACTGCGATCGCGCTCGCTGCGTCCGGACGCAACGTGCCATGGTGCTTCAACCGCAAGGAAGCCAAGGATCACGGAGAAGGAGGGCACCTGATCGGTGCCGAGCTGCGTGGCCGGATACTGATCATCGACGACGTCATCTCTGCCGGGACATCGGTGCGCGAATCAGTGGACATCATCCGCCGCCACGGCGCCGAACCGGCCGGAGTGATCATCGCGCTCGACCGCATGGAACGCGGCCAGGGGACGCTGTCAGCCGCCCAGGAAGTCGAACGCGCGCACGGCATCCCGGTGTTCTCCATTGCCAGTCTCGACGACCTGCTGGACTATTTGCAAACGGGCACGGACATGAAACAATATGAACAGGCAATTGTTCAGTATCGATCGATTTACGGAGCCGTTCCTCCATGATGCGAACCCGCATGATCTGTCTGCACACCGGCCTGGTGCTGGTGCTCACTGCGCTGTCCTGCGTTGCCCGTGCCGACGCCATCTACAAGTGGCGCGACGCCGACGGCGTGGTACATTATGGCAACACCCTGCCGGCAAAGGATGCCGGTCTGGCGGTGACGACCATGGACAAGCACGGTCTCGTCGTCAAACAGACCCCCGCAGCGCCCACCGAGCAGCAGCGCCAGGCCATGCAGGCCGAGGCCGCCCGCCAGGCCCGCCTGCAGGCGGCACAAATCGAACAGCAGCGCCAGGATACCGCTCTGCTCAACACCTACACTTCACCCTCCGAAATCGACCTGGCGCGCGACCACAACCTCAAACTGGTGCAACTCGTCATCAACGGCATCCAGTCCCGTCTGGGTCTGCTCTATGACAAACGCCAGCAACTGCTGCGCGAGTCAGGCGGCAATATTCCCACCAGTGGCAACACAGCCATCGAGTTCAATGCCAACGAACAACACATCCGTGACCTGACGACGCAGTTGCAACAAAAAAATCGTGAACTCGCAGCCACCCGCAGCAAATACGATGCGGAAAAAGCCCGTTTCATCGAACTGACCAGCAAAAGCCGCCCGTCTCAGGTCCAGTAGCCGCAGCTGCGGCGACTGAAACCCGGGCGGCTGCGGCACAACCGCAGTACGCTCGCCTCACGCCTTGAGTTTTTCCAGCAAGATCTCGTTGAGCTGCTGCGGATTGGCCTTGCCTTTGCTCGCCTTCATCGCCTGCCCGACGAGGAAGCCAAGCATCTTTTCCTTGCCGGCACGGTATTCGGCCACCTGTGACGGACAGGCCGCCAGCACTTCATCCACCAGCACGGCGATCGCAGCGCTGTCCGACACCTGGCGCAGTCCACGCGCATCGATGATCATGTCGACATCACCTTCCTGCTGCCATAACGCGTCGAACACCTGTTTGGCCAGCTTGCCAGACAA
>JAJXUP010000004.1 GCA_021782795.1 Pseudomonadota bacterium
ATCTTCAACATGCTGGACAATGTCGTGGGTGGCTACAGCGACCGTGCGCGCAAGCTGCGTCAGGCGTTGTCGATCGCCGTCAATTATGAAGATTTCATTTCCATTTTTCTCAATGGACGCGGTATTGCAGCGCAAGGACCGATACCGCCGGGCATCTTTGGCTACGAGGACGGGGAGGCGGGTATCAACCCGGTGGTGTATCACTCGGTAAATGGTCGCATCGAGCGGCGATCCCTGGATGATGCGCGCCGGTTGCTTGCCGAAGCAGGGTATCCCGGGGGGCGCGATGCGCACACGGGGGCACCGCTGGTGCTGTATTATGACAATACCTTTACCGGACCCGACGCCAAGGCATACGTTGACTGGATGGCATCGCAGCTGGCCCGGTTGGGCATCCAGATGGTATCGCGCAGCAGTGATTTCAACCGATTCCAGGACAAGCTGCGTCGCGGCAACACGCAGATGTTTGTCGGCGGCTGGAACGCCGACTATCCTGATCCGGAAAATTTTCTGTTTCTGTTTTACGGGCCAAATGCCAAGGTGGGCAGCAACGGTGAAAACGATGCCAATTATCATAACGCACGTTATGACGCATTGTTCGACCAGATGAAATACATGCCGGACGGGCCTGAGCGGCTGCGGGTGATCCAGCAGATGATCAGTATCCTGCGCTACGATGCCCCCTGGATGTTTGGCTACTTCCCGCGCCAGTACATGTTGCGTCAGGGGTGGGTTGGCCCGGGCAAGGCAAACGTGATCGCCAACAACACGCTCAAGTATGTGCATGTCGATCCGGCGCTGCGCGCCCGCCAGCGGCAGGCGTGGAACCATCCGGTGCGCTGGCCGTTATTCGTCCTGGGAGGGTTGGTATTGATGGTACTGGTTTCGGCCCGGTTTGCCAGCGGCATACGTGACAGGATGACCGCGCGATGAATGCCTACTGGCTGCGCAGGCTGCTATATGCCATACCGATTCTGATCGGCGTGAATCTGCTGACATTCTGGTTGTTTTTCATGGTCAATTCACCGGAAGACATGGCGCGCATGCATCTGGGCAACAAACGGGTGACTGCGATGGCGATTGCGCAGTGGGAGGTCACGCATGGCTATGACAAACCCCTGTTCTACAATGCCGGCAGGAAGGGGCTGACGGCCTGGACCGATACCCTGTTCTATACCCGGTCGATACGCATGTTTGCACTGGATTTTGGTCAGTCCGACGACGGTCGCGACATTGGCCGGGAAATTCGTGCTCGCGCCGGTCCCAGTCTGATGATTGCGCTGCCGTCGTTTCTGATTGGCCTGTGGACCAATATTGCACTGGCCCTGATGATGGTCTGGTTTCGCGCTGGTTGGCCAGATCGTCTGGGCGTGGCGCTGGCAGCCATGCTGATGTCGGTTTCGAGCCTGTTCTATATCATGGCCGGTCAGTTCCTGGTGGCGCGTCTGTGGCGACTGGCGCCGGTATCCGGATTTGTGCCAGGTATCGATGGATGGCGCTTTGTGCTGCTGCCTGTGCTGATTGCCGTGCTGTCTGGCATCGGCAATGGCAGCCGCTGGTACCGCAGCATCTTTCTCGAGGAAGCTGGAAAGGATTATGTGCGCACCGCGCGTGCCAAGGGACTGTCGGAATCGCGTATCCTGTTCCGTCATGTGTTGCGTAACGGACTGATTCCGGTGGTGACCAGTACCGTGGCGGTGTTGCCGCTGCTGTTCATGGGCAGCCTGCTGACAGAATCGTTCTTTGGTATCCCCGGTCTGGGCTCGTATGTGGTGGACGCCATCGCTGCGCAGGATTTTTCCGTGGTACGCGCCATGGTGTTTATCGGCACGGTGTTGTACCTGATCGGGCTGTGGCTGACCGATCTTGCCTACGGCTGGGTTGATCCGCGGGTGAGGTTGTCATGATGGGCATTCATCCGGTGATATTGTGGACCGACGCGCTGGTCTGGCTGCTGGTCGCAGGATTTGCATTTGCACTGGCGCGGCGCGACAGTGGGCTGCGCAAGGGGGTGGCACGGTTGACGCGCGCGCCGGTGGCCGTGGCCAGTGGCATGGTGCTGGTCGCCTATCTTGGCGTGACGCTGCTCGATTCGTTGCATTTTCATCCGGCAGCCGGCGATTCCGGTGTGGTCAGTGTATTTGATCTGCTATTGCGGCCGTTGCAACGGGTGAGCGAAAAAACCTATTCGGCGCCGTTGGCGGACCGGCTGTTCGTGCAGGAACAGGTGCTGCGGCCAGATGGCCACCAGCAGCGCGTCTATCCGCTGTTGGCCATCGTTGCGCAGCAGGCGCATGGGCATGCGCAACCGGCCGCAGCAGTATGGTACGGTGTATTGCAGGGACTCGGGCTGGCTGGCGCAAGTGCCGCATCGGTCCTGATCTGGTTTCGCCGCAGGCGAGCGGCGCGAGCTGCATTGCCACCGCTGGCCTGGCGCACGGCGCTGGTGATGTGGACGGTAGGGTGTGTGTTGTTTGCGGTGACAGTGCAGCTTGCCGCTTCATGGCATGTGTTTGGCACCGACAAAGTGGGTCAGGATGTGCTGTATCAGTCGCTCAAGAGCATTCGTACCGATTTCCTGTTCGGCTTGCTGACCACGCTGGCGACACTGCCGCTAGCCGTCGGACTGGGGGTGGCCGCAGGCTATTTTGGTGGCTGGATCGACGATATCATCCAGTATGTCTACACCACGCTGAATGCCATTCCCGGCATTTTGCTGATTGCTGCGGCAGTACTGCTGATGCAAGGTTATATCGAAGTGCATGCCGCCCATTTTGACAGTCTGGCACTGCGCGCCGATTTTCGCCTGCTGTTTCTGTGCGCCATTCTTGGCGTGACCAGCTGGACCGGGCTGTGCCGGTTGCTGCGCGCCGAAACCCTCAAGCTGCGCGAACTCGAATACGTGCAGGCAGCGCGCTCTTTCGGCGTGTCCGACTGGCGCATCATGTGGCGCCACATCCTGCCCAATCTCACCCACCTGGTGCTGATCAGCGTGGTCATGGACTTTTCTTCGCTGGTGCTGGTG
Source organism: Pseudomonadota bacterium (assembly GCA_021782795.1). Lineage (GTDB taxonomy): Bacteria > Pseudomonadota > Gammaproteobacteria > Burkholderiales > Sulfuriferulaceae > Sulfuriferula. The sequence continues at coordinate 3,026 of JAJXUP010000004.1, forward strand.
GAAGCGGTGCTGTCCTACCTGGGGCTGGGTGTCGATCCATCAGTGCCGAGCTGGGGCAACATGATCAATGCAGCCCAGCTCGAACTCGCACGCGAACCGGTGGTGTGGTGGCCGTTGACCGCGGCATTCAGCCTGATGTTCGTGCTGGTGTTGTCGGCCAACCTGTTTGCCGACAGCGTGCGCGAGGCGTTTGACCCGCTTGGAAGCCGTTCATGAGCGAAACATTGCTTGAAATCAGCGATCTGTGTGTGAGTATCGGTGATGCGCGTGTGCTCGATGGCGTCGGCTTCGGTATCGCGTCGCAGGAGACTTTTGCCCTGATCGGTGAATCGGGGTCTGGAAAATCCATGATTGCACTGGCGATCATGCGTCTGTTGCCATCCGCCGCGCGGTTTGAGGCTGGGCATGTCGGCTGGCGCGGGAGGGATTTGCTCGATGCACCTGAATCTGCGGTACGTGCGTTACGTGGTGGTGAAATCGCCATGATTTTCCAGGAACCGATGACCAGCCTCAATCCGGTGCTGACTCTGGGAGAGCAGATCGGTGAATCATTGGCGTTGCACCGCCAGTTGCGCGGCAAGGCGCTGCGTCGCGAGGCCGTCGGGCTGTTGCAGGCAGTCGGCATCGCTGAAGCGTCCGCCCGGCTGGCCGAATATCCGTTTCGCCTGTCAGGCGGCATGAAACAGCGCGCCATGATTGCCATGGCGCTGGCCGGGAATCCGCGCCTGCTGATCGCCGACGAGCCGACGACCGCGCTCGATGTCACCGTGCAGGCGCAGGTACTCGAACTGCTGCGCGAGGCGCAGCGGCGGCGGGGCATGGGTATGCTACTGATCACCCACGACCTGGGGGTGGCCGGGATCATGGCCGACCGCATCGGCGTGCTGTATGCCGGCGAACTGGTTGAAATTGCCACGCGTGAACAGTTTTTTTCCGCCGCGCGGCATCCGTACAGCCGCAAATTGTTCGCTGCGTTGCCCGGACGGAGTGCTGCCCGACTGATGCAGATTCCTGGCAGTGTGCCTCAGGCCGGCACCCGTTTTTCCGGATGCCGTTTTGCACAGCGCTGTGATCTGGCGGAGGCGCGCTGTTTCGTCACCGTTGCGCCGTGGGTCGAAGTGGACGCCGGACATTTTGCGCGTTGCCATTTACTGGAAAAGGCGTTCATTGCATCCACTGAAACATCTGCTGTGACGGCGCCTGTGGTCAGCAATGGCGGCGCGCCGTTGCTTGAGGTGGACCAGCTGAGTGTGGAATTTTCCCTGAGTGCCTTGCGCTGGTTTGAAGCGCGGCGGACATTGCTGGCGGTCGATCGGGTCAACCTCTATCTGCATGCCGGCGAAACATTGGCGCTGGTGGGCGAATCGGGATGCGGCAAGACCACACTCGGACGGGTGATTGCCGGATTGCAGGCCGCAGATACCGGCAGCCTGGTGCTGCGCGACAGCGCAGAATACCCGACTGATGCCGGCCAGCGCAGAATCGGTCGTGCTGGAGTGCAGATGGTGTTCCAGGATCCATTCGCATCGCTCAATCCGCGCATGCGCATCGACCACCTGCTGGAAGAAGGGATGGTGGCCATGCACGTCGAGGAGGATGCGCGGCGCAGGCGCGGGCGCCTGCGCGAACTGATGGCCCAGGTTGGTCTGCCTGAACAGGCGCTCGAGCGTTATCCGCATGAGTTTTCTGGCGGCCAGCGCCAGCGCATCGCTATTGCGCGGGCGTTGGCGGTGCGGCCGCGGTTGATCGTGTGTGATGAACCGACCAGTGCGCTCGATGTGTCTGTGCAGGCCCAGGTGGTCAACCTGTTGCGTGACATTCAGCAGCAATCGGCAGTCGCCTTGCTGTTCATCACGCATAATCTGGTGCTCGCAGGCTATCTCGCACACCGCATGGCCGTCATGTATCTCGGACGTATCGTGGAAACCGGTGCGACTGCCGATCTGCTGGAGCGCCCGTTGCATCCCTATACGCAGGTATTGCTGGCGGCGATTCCGCGTCCAGGCCAGGCAGCGGCTGGCGTCATTCGGGGCGAGGCAGCCTCGGCGCTGCATCCGCCGTCAGGGTGTGCGTTTCATCCGCGCTGTCCACGTGCGCAAACGCTGTGCACACACACCGAGCCGAGCGCGCTATCGTTTGCGGGTGGGCACATCGTGCATTGTCATTTTCCGCTGACTGCAGATGCACAGGCCGGAGGGTCGGTCGCTGGCCTGACTCAGTGAACCGGATGGCGTACGCGTGATGCGCGGTGGTGGGCTTTGCGCACGGGAGGCTTTTTCTTCGCTGGTGTATGAGCACTGCGGTGGGCAGTGGCCTTGCGCACGGCATGTACGTTGCGTTTTTTTGCCTTGCCGTGTGCGGCGGCATGGTGCTGCGCCGGGCCGGCGTCGGTGGCAGCGTTCTCCGTCTGCTGCATGGACACCTGGATGAAGGCACCGTCGTTGTCACGACCACGGATCGGTACGATCAGCGACTGGTACTCGCGAAAATGGCCCTTGCGATTGAGCTTCAGCGGGTTGTGCGCCTTGAGTTCGGCCACGCTGGTGTGGCAGCGGCGTGCGACGAGTGGCAGCGATTCGCCGCGGTTGGCCGGACAGCCCTGCCAGCTCACCAGTGGCCGGGTGTAGTGGTTCAGGTTGGTTGTGAATGTATCGGCACGGTCGACGGGCAGCAATACCTGCATGCCGCTGTCGGAACGGATGACCGGTCGGCTATAGCCCGGGTTGAGCGAAAGGAAGTCGTGTACCGGCATGTTGGCAAGGCGTGCGGCCAGGGCAACGTCCATGGGTTTGTCGAGTGTGACGGTGGTGAAATAAGCCTTGTCGGGAATGCTTTCCAGGCTGATGCCGTTGGCTTGCGGATCACTGACGATCTGGCGGATGGCCAGCAGTTTTGGCACGTAATCGCGGGTTTCGTCCGGCAGGTTGAGGTCCTGATAGTCGGTCGGCAAGCCGAGCGATTCGTTACGGGCGATGGCATGCTGTACACAACCTTCGCCGCAGTTATAGGCTGCAAGCGCCAGTTCCCAGGTGCCGAACTGCTGGTGCAGTCGGGTCAGGTAGGTAAGTGCGGCATTGGTTGCTGCGACGATGTCGCGCCGTCCGTCGTACCAGCTGGTCTCGCGCAAGCCGAAATTCTTGCCGGTCTGGGGCACGAACTGCCAGATGCCCGAGGCGTGGCTGGCAGAGTAGGCCATCGGGTTGTAGGCACTCTCTACCATCGGCAGCAAGGCAATCTCACTGGGCATGCCGCGTTTCTTCACTTCGCTGGCGATGTAGTGCAGGTAACGCTTGCTGCGATCGATCATGCGGTTGATATAGTCTGGCCGGTGGGTGTACCAGCTCAGCTGGTTGTCTACACGCCGGCTTGACTCAGGGGTCAGGGCAAAACCTTCGCGCAAGTGTTGCCACAGGTCTTCGGGTCTGGCGACAGCGGTGTTGGCGTCGAGACCGGTGCCGGGCGTGCCGGTGCTGGCGAGGCTGGTGCTGGGCGTGCTGGTGCCGGCGAGGCTGGCTCCGGCAGACGCATCACTGGCCATGGGCGTGTCGCTGCCGTCCGGTCGGCAGGCGGCCAGCGGCTCGGTGCCGATCCACTGCTGCAGCATCGAAGTCGAGGATTCGGCGGTAACGTCGGTGCCAAGGTCGGTGGGCAATCCGGCAGCAAAGGCACCCGCTGCAAACAGTCCGACACCCAGAAACAGCATTGCCGACGTCAGCAGCTGTCGGCAGGAGCGGATGACCAGACTGCTTACGGTCGCGGTGGCAGGGAATTGCCGATTTATTGCGCCACAGGCAGGATGACGGTCGGTCCCGGGAAGAGTGTGCTGCGTACGCCACAGGCCGTTACCGGCAACACGATGTGCCGGCGTGCAGCACGGCAGCCGGCCGGACTGGACGTAATCGACAGGTGTGGCCAGGCTGGCGAATTGCCACGATGACTTCGGTGTCGGGCGCATTGCTTCCCGGTCGCGAAATACGCCTTGCATTTCATTCGGCAAGGCCCATGCTGCTGTCATGTTGGAACGGATCGGCGCATGCATAGGTCAACGAAACTCGTTCTTCAGACTGCGTAGTATACTGAATACTTCGGTCGCGCTGTCAACCATGCGTCCGCTGCTGAATTCGGCATGCCGTCGCAGTTGTGGCAGATGACAGCGCAGGAAGGGGTTGGTGGCGAGTTCGGCGTCCAGCGTGGATGGCAGCGTGGGCTGGTGCCTGGCCACATGTTCGCGGTCAGCGCGCGCGCGGGCCTGCAGTGCGGCATTGTCGGGTTCGACCGTGAGCGCGAAGGCAATATTGCTCAGGGTATATTCGTGGGCGCAGAACACCCGGGTCGCGCCCGGAAGCCGGGCCAGTTTTTCCAGCGAGTGATACATCTGTTCGGCACTGCCTTCAAACAGGCGGCCGCAGCCACACCCGAACAGCGTGTCGCCACTGAACAGCAGGTGCTGTTCGGGAGCGTGCCAGGCGATGTGGCCGGCGGTGTGTCCGGGCACGTCGATGACCTGTAGCCGGATGCCCAGTGCATCGAGGGTGACGGTGTCGCCTTCACGCACTGGACGGTTCATGCTGGGGATGTCCTCGTCGGCCGGGCCGTAGACGTCGATGCCGTATTGCGCTACCAGCTCGGCATTGCCGCCGATATGGTCGTGGTGGTGGTGGGTGTTGAGGATGGCGCAGGGGGTGAGGCCGTTGCGCTCGAGAAATGCGCGTACCGGCGCGGCATCGCCCGGATCGACCAGCGCTGCCTGATGCCGGTTGTGAATGGCCCAGATATAATTGTCCCGAAATGCCGGGATCGGGCTGACATGAATTTCAGTATCCATTGGCGCTATGATAGCATGACCGACCGTTACAGTTCTTTTGCAGAATGGTTTGCCAGCACTGACGGGGAATACCTGCGCAGTCGTGAGCAGATCATCCTTGATGCCATGACGGCCGACCTGTTCGGCTTCAATGCGGTGCAGGTCGGGCTGCGCAATGTCGATCTGCTGCGCGCGAGCCGGATCAAGCACCGCTATCGTCTTGACGTTGCGGTAGGCGCGGACCTGCTCGCCGATCCGGCACGTTTGCCGTTTGCCGGTCAGTCGATCGACCTGCTGGTGTTGCCACATGCGCTTGAATTTTTCCCCTATCCGCACCAGATTCTGCGCGAAGCAGAACGTGTGCTGATCCCGGAGGGCAATCTGCTGATCAGTGGCTTCAACCCGTGGAGCCTGTGGGGGGTGTATTACCGGTACAAGCGTGCCCGGGGCAATTTCGTCTGGGAGGACCGTTTCGTCAGTCTGCACAGGCTGCGCGACTGGCTGTCGCTGATCGGCTGCGAGCAGCAGGACTGCCGCAGCTGTTGTTTTGTGCCGCCTTTGGCACAAACGGGGTGGGTGCGCTGGTTCGAATGGCTCGAGACGGCAGGCGAGCACTGGTGGGCGAAGGGAGGCGGCGTATATTTCGTGCATGCGGTGAAGCGGGTGCACGGCATGCGACTGATTTTGCCGGACTGGCAGGATCGTCGCGATCTTGGAAGATTGTTGCGCCCGGCGTCCCGGGCGCTGCAGAGCGGGAGCAGGGATGAGTGAGAAAGAAGGTCCGCAGGTGGAGATTTATACCGATGGAGCATGCAAGGGAAATCCCGGAGTGGGCGGATGGGGCGCACTGCTGATCAGCGGTGCGCATCGCAAGGAATTATGTGGCGCGGAGCCGATGACCACCAATAATCGCATGGAACTGATGGCGGTGATCGTGGCGTTGCAAAGTCTGAAGCAGCCGAGTCGTGTCGAGGTGCATGCCGACTCCCAGTACGTGGTCAAGGGCATGACCGAGTGGCTGTCGGGCTGGAAGCGGCGCGGTTGGCGTACGAGTGACGGCTCCCCGGTCAAGAATGTCGACTTGTGGCAGCAGCTCGACACCGCGGCATCCGGGCATCGCATCGGCTGGAACTGGGTGCGCGGTCACGCCGGGCATCCGGGAAACGAACGAGCCGATGCGCTGGCCAACGAAGGGATTGTCGCGCTCACCGGCAAGCGGGAGGGGCGCTGACGCCATGCCGCTGCTGACATTGGACAATGTATCGCTGGCCTTTGGTCACGTCGCGCTGCTTGATCGGGTGGCATGGGTTATCGAGCCCGGAGCCCGTCTGGGGCTGATCGGGCGTAATGGTGCCGGCAAGTCGAGCCTGCTCAAGGTGCTGGCAGGCATCGTTGAACCCGATGATGGCACGCTGTGGCGCCAGCCAGGCCTGCGGCTGGCGTTTGTTGCCCAGGAACCGGTGCTCGCTGCCGACAGTACCGTGTTCGAGGCCGTGGCCGAGGGATTGGGTGAAGTCTGCCGGTTGCTGGTTGACTATCACGGCCTGACATTGCGGCTGGCAGACGCGCATGCGGATCAGATCGCCCTGCTCGAACAGATGCAGCAGTTACAGACGCGGCTGGAAGCGGCCGATGGTTGGCGGTTGCAGGCCCGGGTCGAAAACGTGCTCAGCCGGCTGGGGCTTGACGCCGATGCGCGTGTCGCTGCGCTGTCGGGAGGCACGCGCAAACGGGTGGCGCTGGCGCGGGCGCTGGTGGGCGAGCCGGATGTGCTGTTGCTCGACGAACCGACCAACCACCTCGATCTGGCATCCATCGAATGGCTGGAAACGCTGATCGGTGAATTTCCTGGCAGCGTGGTCGTCATTACCCACGATCGCCGTTTTCTCGACCGTGTAGCCAGGCGTATCGTCGAGCTCGACCGTGGTCGCCTGCGCTTCTACGAAGGCGGCTATTCCGCCTACCGCCAGATCAAGGCCGAACAACTGGCGGTAGAGGCGGTGGAGCAGGCACGGTTCGACAAGTTCCTGGCGCAGGAAGAAGTCTGGATCCGCAAGGGCGTCGAAGCGCGGCGCACGCGCAACGAAGGCAGGGTACGCCGGCTTGAACAGTTGCGTGTGCAACGCAGTGAACGGCGCAATCATCTGGGACAGGTGCAACTGTCGCTCGATGCGGGCGAACGTTCCGGCAAACGGGTGGCGGAACTTACCGGCGTAAGCAAGTCGTACGACGGCAAACCGGTGATTCGCGATTTCAGTGTGCTCATCCGCAGCGGCGACAAGGTCGGGCTGATCGGGCCAAACGGCGCCGGCAAAAGCACGCTCATCAAGCTGCTGCTGGGAGAGATCGTTCCCGATGCCGGGCAGGTACAGCGTGGCACGCGGCTGGAAGTGGCTTATTTCGACCAGTTCCGCAGCCAGCTGGACGACGAGGCGACGCTGATCGATATCATCAGTCCTGGCAGCGATCATGTCGAGATCGGCGGCGTACGCAAGCATGTGATCAGCTATCTCGGTGATTTCCTGTTTGCGCCCGAACGCGCACGTTCCCCGGTCAAATCGCTGTCTGGCGGTGAGCGTAATCGTCTGCTGCTGGCCCGTCTGTTTACCCGGCCGGCCAATGTGCTGGTGCTCGATGAACCGACCAACGACCTCGATATCGATACACTGGAACTGCTGGAAGAACTGCTTCAGGATTATGCCGGAACGGTATTGCTGGTGTCGCATGACCGCGAGTTCCTTGATCGCATCGTCACCCAGGTAATCGCTTTCGAAGGCGATGGGCAGTTGCGCGAGTATGTCGGTGGCTATGATGACTGGCTGGCGCAACGGGCGAGGCTGGCAGAGCAGGCGCCAGGCAACAGGCAAGGTGAAGACACAACGCTGGCGAAGAAGCTGGCTGCCAGGCCGGCGGTTGCGCCGGTACCGGTGCAAAGGCGAGAGTCGAAACGCAACGCGGGGAACGATCTGCAACAGGTCATGAACGACATCGCGCGGCTGGAGCAGGATCAGTCCGGACTGGCTGCCCAACTGGCGGATACGGAATTGTATCGGGGCGATCCGGCACGTCGCGTGGCGCTCGAACTCGAACTGTCACGCGTGGCCGAAGCCCTGGAAGCTGCACTCGAGCGCTGGGAGGCGCTGGAGGGCTGACCATGCAATGCCGCCCTGCAGTTGCAGGGCGGTATGCGTGGACTTTTTACTGCTGTTGCGATCCGGATGCGTCTGGCGTCGATCGGGTCTCGACCTGCTGCAACGGCTCTTCCACGGCCTGCGTCACTGCCGGAGCCGACCTGCGGCGACGCGGCTGTCGTGCCACTACCGGCTCGGGTTCGACGGACTCGGTCGGTGCGCTGCGTGTTTCCACCATCTGCAGTTCCGCCGTTTCCGACGAAGGGGCCAACAGCTCGGCCAGCAGTTGCTCGATCGGAGCTTTGACTGTTGCAGCTGCCGCCAGGGTGCCGGCAGGCGTGCTGACCGGCGCCGGTACGGGCTGAGCAGCCGTTTCGGCCGCAGCTGTGGCCGGTACGGATGGTACAGCCACTTCGGTGGCAACCGTGGCCGGTGCGGATGCTGCAGCCACTTCGGTGGCAACCGTGGCCGGTGCGGATGCTGCAGCCACTTCGGTGGCAACCGTGGCCGGTGCGGATGGTGCAGCCACTTCGGTCGCAACTGTGGCCGGTGCGGATGCTGCCGCAACCCCGGGTTGCACGGGGATGACTGTTTCGGCTGCAGGCTGCATGGTTTCAGCACCCGGCAAGTCGATGCGCGGTACGGTGTCGCGCACCAGCGAGACAGCGGCTGGTTGTGCGGCCGTTTCGCCGGCAACGGTCGGTGTCGTTGCGCTTGCCGCAGCCGGTGCAGCCTCGTTCAGCTCCTCATTGATCATTTCGCCGCCCGTTTCGCTGGCAGCCGGTGTCGTCTCAGGCCTGCGTTCGCGCCGGTTACGCCGGCTGCGGCGGCTGCGGGATGGAGAGGACTGTTCCTGTTCGCCAGCCGCGGCACCGTCGGCACGTGGCGTGTTCGCCGAGTTGTTCGCAGTCGGTGCCTGTGTTGCTTCGACACCGGCTTCTACCTGCGGGCGGGGCTGGCGCGGCGGACGTGAGCGTCGTGTACCTTCGCCACGAGTTGCGGTTTCGTTCGTAGCGGCTGCTGGCGGTTCACCGGCTTCGCGTTCGGGACGCTGCGGACGTTCGCGACGCTGCCCTGGCTCGGACTGTTGGCGGCCGTCGCGACGTGGTTCACGAGGTTCGCGCGGCTCGCGCGGTTCGCGTCGCTCGCCTGGTTCACCACGCGCAGAACGGTTGCGCGGTGTCGGGGCGGGCTGTGGCGTTGGTGCGGGAGCCGGTGTGGCTGCTTTTTCCGGTGCGCGGCGGTCTTCGCTGCGATCTTGTAGCCAATCGAAGATGCGCGTGATCAGACTCTTGCGCCCCGGTGTGGCGGCCTGGGCCGGTGTTGTAACCGGAGCCGCTTCTGCCTCGGGGCGCCGTTCGGGTACGATCGGTGCCGGTTGTGCAGGCGTGATGCCATGCACCGCGGGTACCTGGACCGGTGTGCGGTTTTCCTTGCGGGCGTCGGCGGGCTGGGTTTCCTCAATCGTTTCAGAGAGCTGGTAGCTCGGCACCAGCTGGTCCTGGGCGCTGATTTCGTCCTGGCGCAAACGCGTGATCTTGTAGTGTGGCGTGACCAGGTGGATGTTGGGAATCAATACCACGCTGACCTTGAGTCGGGATTCGATCGCCACGATGTCGGCACGCTTCTCGTTGAGCAGGAAAGTGGCGACATCTACCGGGATCTGTGCATGAATCGCCCCGGTGTGGTCTTTCATGGACTGCTCCTGGATGATGCGCAGGATGTGCAGTGCGGTGGATTCGATGCCACGGATAAAGCCGGTGCCGCTACAGCGCGGGCAGGGCTGGTGGCTTGATTCGCCAAGCGACGGTTGCAGGCGCTGGCGTGACAGTTCCATCAGACCGAAACGCGAAATTTTGCCGAACTGTACCCGTGCGCGGTCGTAATGCAGTGCGTCGCGCAGCCGGTTTTCGACCTCGCGCTGGTTGCGCTGGTTTTCCATGTCGATGAAGTCGATCACGATCAGGCCGCCCAGGTCGCGCAGACGCAGTTGGCGAGCCACTTCTTCTGCTGCTTCCAGGTTGGTGTTGAAGGCGGTCTGTTCGATATCTGCGCCGCGGGTGGAGCGTGCCGAATTGACGTCGACAGCGACCAGTGCTTCGGTGTGGTCGATGACGATCGCGCCACCGGACGGCAGGTTGACTTCACGGGCGTAGGCGGTCTCGATCTGATGTTCGATCTGAAAACGCGAGAACAGCGGGATGTCGTCGTGGTACAGCTTGACCTTGTTGACATTGCCAGGCATGACGTGGCTCATGAACTGGCGTGCCTGTTCGAACACTTCGGGCGTATCGATGAGGATTTCGCCAATGTCGGGCTGGAAATAGTCGCGGATCGCGCGGATCACCAGGCTGCTTTCCTGGTAGATCAGGAATGCGCCCTTCTGACCGCTGGCAGCGGTGTCGATGGCGGTCCACAGTTGCAGCAGGTAGTTGAGATCCCACTGCAGTTCTTCCACGCCGCGGCCAATGCCGGCGGTGCGAGCGATGATGCTCATTCCGGCCGGCAGTTCGAGCTGGTTCATCACGTCGCGCAACTCGTTGCGGTCTTCGCCTTCAATGCGGCGCGATACGCCACCGCCACGCGGGTTGTTGGGCATGAGTACCAGGTAGCGGCCGGCGAGGCTGATGTAAGTGGTCAGCGCCGCCCCCTTGTTGCCGCGCTCGTCCTTTTCTACCTGGACGATGAGTTCCTGGCCTTCGCGCAGGGCATCCTGAATGCGCTGGCGACCGGAATCGCCACCGCTGGCGTAGCAGCTGCGGGCGACTTCCTTGAACGGCAGAAAGCCATGGCGGTCGTTGCCGTAATCGATGAATGCGGCTTCCAGTCCCGGCTCGATGCGGGTGACGATACCCTTGTAGATGTTGCTCTTGCGTTGCTCCTTGCTTGCGGATTCGATGTCGAGGTCGATGAGTTTTTGTCCATCGACGATGGCAACCCGCAGTTCTTCTGCCTGGGTTGCGTTAAACAGCATGCGTTTCATTGACTTGATTTCTCCCGCGCGCGTTTCACACGGGTTCAGGCCACCTCCGTCGATACGGTCGCGACTGTCACTGCAGCATGGCTGTGAAGGCGGTGCAGGACCGGAAGGATGGCGATATGGCAGGTTAAACCCGTGTCTGCGCAGTGCTGCGCAGACACAGTGGAGGACGGAGCTGTGGCAGGCGTGAACCGACGGGTGGTGTGATCAGGATAAGATTCGGAATCAGGGTTCATGATGTATAGGGCTTCATGCCGTTTCACCGGGTGCATGCGCAGCGTTTGATCTGCTGTGCAGGCCGCATTATCGTGTCTTCACCCGTGCGGGTTGGCGTAAGGCTCACACCGTTCCTCGCTGGATGTTGCTTCGCGCGCTTCATATATGTGTTGCTACCGATCGCTGCTTGTGCGCCAAACCGCTTTTCTGTCATGCATGCGGTTCGCGATCCGTGTTCGGTCATGAGGACGTGTATAATGTGCCGTTCATGTCCGATGGTGTCAGGGCGCTATGGGGCCGGGCATTGCCGCATGCACTGGAATCCGGGCAAGAGACGCGCAACAGCATGTGTGCACGTCGGATTTTCCTGATTTCTTCCTGTAGCGGGTTGCGCCCGGGCCGCATGCGGCCTGTCGGGATCCGGTGAGCGAAATTAACCGGTTTGTTTTTACTTCTGGACACTGCGTCGGGCAAAGGATGAAATTTTCCGTTGTGCCCGGACTGGCCAGTTGTCGCAAAAAGTGCTGACAGTATATGCAAAATGAATGATTTACGCAAAGAATCTGTCACTTTTGTCAAGATCGATGAGTCTGCGGACGGACAGCGGGTCGACAATTACCTGTTCGGGCATCTCAAGGGCGTGCCCAAAAGCCATGTCTACCGCCTGTTGCGTACCGGACAGGTGCGCTTGAACAAAGGGCGGGTCGACGCTGCGCGCAAGCTGGCATTGGGTGACGAATTGCGGATTCCGCCGCTGCGTCTGGCGAGTGCGCCACCGCCGGTGGTGCTGCCCCGGCGTGGCCATCGGCTTGCCGACCGTATCCTGTGGCGCGACGATGCGTTGCTGGTGCTGGACAAGCCGGCCGGGCTGGCCGTACATGGCGGCAGCGGCGTGAGCTTTGGCGTGATCGAGCAGTTGCGCGCCGAATTGCCCGAATGCCGTTTCCTCGAACTGGCCCACAGGCTCGACCGGGAGACATCCGGGGTGCTGGTGCTGGCTTGCCGGCGCAGTGCGCTGGTCCGGTTGCATGACCAGTTTCGCGCCGGAGAGATCGACAAGCATTATCTGGCATTGGTGCAGGGCGACTGGAACTGGCCGGTGCGCCATGCGCAGGCACCGTTGCACAAGTACCTGGATGCCCAGGGCGAACGCCGCGTCATGGTGAGCCCGGAGGGCAAACAGGCGCACACGGTGTTTCGCCTGGTCGGGCGCTGGGGTGAGTTCGCCCTGCTGGATGCGGAGCTGCGCACCGGACGCACCCATCAGATCCGCGTGCATCTCGCCCATATGGGATTTCCCATCGCTGGTGACGATAAATACGGTGATTTTGCGCGTAACCGTGAGCTGGCGCGGGCCGGACTCAAGCGCATGTTCCTGCATGCCGCGCGTATCGGCCTTGCTCACCCGCTGACCGGCGAGCCGCTGCATATCGAAGCGCCGCTGCCGGATGAATTGCAACAATTTATGGATCGACTGAAACCCCATGCCTAAACGTTTTGATTTGCTGGTATTCGACTGGGACGGCACACTCATGGATTCCACGGCCGTCATCGCGGGTTCGATGCGTGACGCCTGCGCCGATCTCGGCTTGCCCGTGCCGGGCGAGTCCGAGGCGCGCCACATCATCGGCCTGGGACTGACGCAGGCGATCGCCTGCCTGCAACCGCAGTTGCCGCAGGAACACTATCCGCCGCTGATCGCCCGTTATCGGCAGCATTTTCTGTCGCGTGACCAGGATCTCGTCCTGTTCGATGGCGTTGCGCAAACGATTCCGCGGCTCCATAATGCCGGTCACTGGGTCGCGGTGGCCACAGGAAAAAATCGCAACGGGCTTGATCGTGCGCTCGACCAGAGCGGTCTGCGTGACTATTTCCACGCCACGCGTTGCGCGGAGGAATGTTTCTCCAAGCCGCATCCGGCCATGCTGCACGAACTGATGGACGTGCTCGATGTGCCACCGGAGCGTACGCTGATGATCGGCGACACCAGTCATGACCTGATGATGGCACGCAATGCCGGTGTGGCTTCGGTGGCGGTCAGCTATGGCGCGCACAGCGAAGAAGAATTGCATGAATACCGGCCGTTGCACCTGGTGCACACGTTTGCCGAACTGGCAGACTGGCTCGATCGCCACGCCTGAGCCGGCAATGAACGGGGGATGAATCTTGGCTGAACCGGACAACCGCTGGGAGCGGGACGTGATCGAGAAAACGCTGCTTGCCGCAGTCACCGAGCAGCGCAGGGCCCGCCGCTGGGGTATTTTTTTCAAGCTGCTTGGTTTCGGTTACCTGACCCTGCTTCTGCTGTCGCTGGCTGGCTGGCTGGACGATGGTAACCTGTCGATGGTTGGCAGACATACAGCGCTCGTCGAACTGAGCGGCACGCTGGCCAGCAATGCCGTCAATGCCGACGACATCATCACCGGATTGCAGGATGCATTCGACGACAAGGACACTGCCGGCGTGATCCTGCGTATCAACAGCCCTGGCGGCAGTCCGGTCCAGGCCGGACGGATCTACGACGAAATGATGCGCTTGCGCCGCAAGCATCCACACGTGCCACTGTATGTGGTCGTGGATGACATTTGCGCTTCCGGTGGATACTACGTGGCTTCCGCCGCCGAGCGCATCTATGTGGACAAGGCCAGTCTGGTCGGTTCGATCGGCGTGATCATGGATGGATTCGGCTTTACCGGCAGCATGCAGAAGCTCGGCGTCGACCGTCGGCTGCTGATTTCCGGCGCCAACAAGGCGTTTCTCGATCCATTCTCGCCGGCGAACCCCAGGCAGCAGGCCTATGCGCAGTCGATGCTCGACGAGATCCACCAGCAGTTCATTCATGCTGTACGCGAGGGGCGTGGTGCCCGGCTCAAGGAAACTCCGGACATGTTCAGCGGGCTGATCTGGACCGGTGCGCAAAGCGTGCAACTGGGGCTGGCTGACGGATTTGGCAGTGTCGACAGCGTGGCGCGCGATGTCATCCATGCCGAAAAACTGGTGGACTATACGCCGCAACCCGGACTGGCGGACCGTTTTGCCCATCAGTTCGGCATGACGCTGGCGCGCAATTTCAATCCGCTGTCCTGGATGGACATGAGGCTGCATTGATTTCTGCCGCAGGCGAATTCCGGTTGGGCAGTGGCCGCATCATGTCGGGCGTGGCATGGGGGGCGGGCGCGTGAGCGCCACGGGTTCGCTCGACCGTTTTCTGGCCGAAGTCGAACGCCGGGCCTACCGTCAGGCGGCTTTTGCCGTGCGCGACGAACAGGCGGCGCTCGACATCGTGCAGGACGCCATGATGAAGCTGGCGGAAAAATATGCCGACGCGCCGCAACAGGAATGGCCGCTGCTGTTCCAGCGCATCCTGCAAAATGCCATCCGTGATTATTACCGGCGCCAGAAAGTGCGGAATTTCTGGACCACGGCATTGTCTTTCTTTGCGTCGGGGCATGAAGACCAGGAAGAGGATGACCCCCTCGAACATGTCCAGTCCACCGACGAGCGTGACGACCCGGTGCATATCATATCGGCCGGCAAGAACATTGCCATGATCGAGCAGGCCATAGAAAAATTGCCCGCGCGTCAACGCGAAGCCTTCCTGCTGCGTTACTGGGAAGAACTGGACATTACGGAAACTGCGGCGGTTATGGGGTGTTCGGAAGGAAGCGTCAAGACGCATTGCTCGCGGGCGGTGCATACGCTGGCCGATCTGCTGCGGAACAAGGGAATCATCGATGAATGAGGACGCATACGCGAGAAAGGTATTGACTGCGCTTGACGACAGTCTGGCCGATTTGCGTCCGGATGTTTTGCGCAGACTGCGCAATGCACGTGAACAGGCCTGCGAACTGGCGAGCCAGCATGCCTCCGAGTCCCGGTTCAGGGGGATGCATAGCGCCACGCTGGTTGACTGGATCCGGCAACATCGGGTCGGCGTGATCGGTATCCTGCTGGCGACGCTGGTCGTGCTGGGTGGCGTCATGTGGCAGTCTTCCGGCAACAACGAAGAAGACATGGCGGACATCGACGCCGGGCTGCTGACGGGCGATCTGCCGGTCAATGCCTATCTGGACAACCATCTGAGCAAATGGGCGGACAGCAGCGATTCCGCCAACTAGTCAGGCACCTGGCCGCTACCCGCCACGTAATGTTGGCGCAGGTCAGACGAGCGGGTGTGCTGGTGGCGTGTCTGATCCTGGCGGCTGGCAATGTGGCGGCGTCAGCAACCACAACGGTTGCGGCTGCGCCAGGCTGGCAGCAGCTCACGCCCGAGCAGCAGACCATTCTGCAACCGGTGCAATCGCGTTGGCCTCACATGTCCGACGTGCAACGCAATCGCCTGCTGGCGGTTGCTGCAAAATATCCCGGACTCAGCCCCCAGGCGCAACAGCGTTTTCGCAAACGGCTGACCGTCTGGAGCGCACTGACGCGTCAGCAACGGGATCTCGCCCGCAGAAACTACCTGCGCCTGAAAAAGTTGCCGCCAGCGAAGCGGCGGGTCGTCAAACAGGAGCTGCTCAAGGCGCATCCGCCGCTGTCGGTACCGCAAACCGGTGTGGGCGTGACGGCGCCGAGCTCGACCATTCCCGTCCAGACGCCGCCTCTCCGGTCAGGCAGCAGCGACCGCTAATGCAGACCTTCAATACGTGTTGCGGACTTCGGTGACCTGCGGGTACACCCGCCGCACCACCGTTTCCACCACGTTTTTCAGATCGAGTACCGAATTGGGGCAGCCGGTACAGGCACCCTTGAGGCGAACCCGCACCACGGTGTCGGTGAAATCCACCAGTTCGAGGTCGCCGCCATCGCGCAACAGCACGACCCGCGCTTCTTCCAGGATGGCAGTCAGCCCTTCATGGGTGAGCGGCGGCGCCTCTCCGGGCGCAACCGAGCCGCGCAAGCGAGAGATTTTTGCCTGCCGTTGCGCAATGCGTGCTGCGAGCAGAGGCTGCTGCTGCTCCAGTTCGTCCAGTTCGTCATCGCTGTACCAGCGGGTGTCGTCCACGCCGAGTTCGGCATTGCGTGCGGCCAGTTCCTCGGCGCTGAACCGGCGCATCGGGGCGGGGCTATGTTGGCTCATTGTTCGTCCATCCAGGTGCGTGCGTTGCGGAACATGCGCAGCCAGGCGCTGTTCTCACCGGTACTGTCAGGGTGCCAGCTGAACTGGACGCGGCGGAACAGGCGTTCCGGATGGGGCATCAGGATCGTGAAACGCCCATCCGCGCTGGTGACGCCGGTCAGACCCTGTGCGGAACCGTTGGGATTGAAAGGATAGGTTTCGGTGGCCTGGCCATGGTGATCGACGAAATGCATGGCGCGGATGACACGGCTGGCGTCGCCGGTGCGGCTGAAGTCTGCGCGGCCTTCGCCGTGGGAGACGATCACCGGCAGCTGGCTGCCGCTCATGCCGGCAAACAGGATGGATGGGCTATCGTCGATTTCCACCATGACCAGCCGAGCTTCGAACTGTTCCGAGCGGTTTCGGGAGAAGCGTGGCCAGTGCGTGCTGCCCGGAATGATCTCGCCGAGGTTGCTCATCATCTGGCAGCCGTTGCAGACTCCGAGAGCAAAACTGTCCGGCCGGGCGAAGAAGGCCGAGAACTGATCGCGGGCGCGCGGGTTGAACAGGACAGACTTGGCCCAGCCTTCGCCTGCGCCGAGCACGTCGCCGTAGGAAAAGCCGCCGCAGGCTGCCAGAGCGCGGAAATCGTCCAGTCGTACCCGGCCGGAGAGCAGATCGCTCATATGCACATCGATGGCATCGAACCCGGCACGGTCGAAGGCAGCGGCCATCTCCACATGGCCGTTGACGCCCTGTTCGCGCAGGATGGCGATGCGTGGCCGGTTGCCGCCGATGACAATGTGCTGTTCGGGATCGAAGGTCAGCTGCATGAAGCGACCCGGATCGGTTTCATCCGCGCTGGCGGCAAATTCGCTGTCGGCGCAGTCCGGATTGTCGCGTAACCGCTGGATGCGATAGCTGGTTTCATTCCATGTCGCCTGCAGTTGCGCTCGCGTCAGGTCAAGCACCGTTTCGCCACGGTGCTGCACGTGAATGCGTCCGCCATCGTTGATGGTGCCGATGATGTGCAGTTCGCTGCGCAGGCCGGCGCTGAAGAAGGCCTGCATCAGTGCCGAGGTGTGTTCGCGTTTCACCTGGAGCACGGCGCCGAGTTCTTCGTTGAACAGCACGCGCAGCAGTTGGTGGCGGCATTCGCCGGGCACTTCGACGCTGTCGCTGATGAGTTCGTCGTCGCCGGCTTCGGCACGCACACAGTCGAGGCAGAGTTCGTCAGCCTCGATGGTCACACCGCAGTGGCCGGCGAAAGCCATTTCGCACAGCGTGGCCCACAGGCCACCGTCGGAACGGTCATGGTAGGCCAGCAGCCAGCCCTGGTCACTGGCGTGACGGATGGCGTTGTAGAACGCTTTGAGCACGCCGGGGTCGTCCACGTCGGGGCAACGGTCGCCCACCTGGTTCCATGCCTGGGCCAGCGCCGAACCGCCGAGCCGGCTGCGACCGCGGCCAAGATCGATCAGGATCAGGTCGGTCTCGCCCTGGTCGGTACGCAGTTGCGGAGTCAGTGTGCGGCGCGCATCGTGGACTGGCGCAAATGCGCTGATGATGAGCGATAGCGGTGCGGTGACCGATTTTTCCTCGGCGCCATCGCGCCAGGCGGTTCGCATCGACAGCGAATCCTTGCCGACCGGGATGCTGATGCCCAGTGCCGGGCACAGTTCGAGCGCAACCGCCCGCACCGTGTCGTATAACGCGGCATCCTCGCCCGGGGCACCGGCGGCAGCCATCCAGTTGGCCGACAGGCGTACGGCACCGATCTCGCCGGTATCGGCTGCGACCAGATTGGTCAGCGCCTCGCCGATCGCCATGCGACCCGAGGCAACCGGATCGATGAGCGCAAGCGGTGTACGTTCGCCGACGGCAAATGCTTCGCCGGCATAACCGTCGTAATCGAGCGTGGTCACGGCCACATCGGCCACGGGAACTTGCCAGGGACCAACCATTTGGTCGCGTGCGGTCATGCCGCCAACGCTACGGTCGCCAATGTGGATCAGGAACGCCTTGCTGGCAACCGAGGGCATGCGCAGCACGCGGAGTGCGGCATCGTTGATGCCGATGTCGTCCAGGTTCAGTGGCGTCAGTTCAGGTACATGATGCCGGGTGGTGCGCGTCATGCGCGGTGGTTTGCCGAGGATCACGGCCAGATCGATGTCCACTGCCGGGCGGCCGAACAGCCGGTCGTCGACACGCAGGTGTGCGGCTTGCGTCGCCTGACCGACCACGGCAAACGGACAGCGCTCGCGTTCGCAGATCGCGCGAAAGCGTTCAAGGTCGTCAGGTGCGATTGCCAGCACATAGCGTTCCTGCGCTTCGTTGCACCAGATCTCGCGCGGCGAGAGGCCACTTGCTTCCAGCGGCAGGTTGCGCAGTTCGAGCCGTGCGCCACGCCCGGCGCCGTCAATGAGTTCCGGAAACGCGTTGGATACGCCGCCTGCGCCGACATCGTGGATCGACAGGATGGGGTTGTGTTCGCCCATCTGCCAGCACCGGTCGATGACTTCCTGGGCGCGGCGTTGCATTTCCGGGTTGCCGCGCTGTACCGAGTCGAAATCGAGCTGCTCCTCGTTGCTGCCGGTGTGCATGCTGGAGGCTGCGCCGCCACCGAGCCCGATCAGCATCCCCGGACCGCCGAGCTGGATCAGTAGGGTGCCGTCGCCAAACGTGTGCTTGAAGCAATGATTGTCGGCGATGTTGCCGACGCCGCCGGCCAGCATCACCGGTTTGTGGTAGCCACGCATGGCGCCGTCACTCTCGATTTCGAGCGTGCGGAAGTAGCCAGCCAGGTTGGGGCGGCCGAATTCATTGTTGAACGCTGCGGCGCCCAGCGGTCCGTCGATCATGATCTGCAGCGGTGAAGCGATGCGTGCCGGACGGCCATAGCCCTCTGGTCGCCCGGGCAGGCTTTCCCACGGCTGGGAAAATCCGGGGATGCGCAGATTGGATACCGAGAAGCCACACAGTCCGGCTTTGGGTTTGGAGCCGACGCCAGTGGCGCCTTCGTCGCGGATTTCGCCACCCGAGCCGGTGGCGGCACCGGCAAACGGCGAGATGGCGGTCGGATGGTTGTGCGTTTCCACCTTCATCAGGATGTGGGTGAGACCGGCATGCCGGGCATAACGACCGTCGGCGTCGGGGTGAAAGCGTTGCGCCAGGGTGCCGGCGATGACCGAAGAATTGTCCGAATAGGCCACGATCGTGTCCTGCGGCCGCTGCGCGTGTGTGCTGCGGATCATGCCGAACAGGCTGTCAGCCTGCGGCTGGCCGTCAATCACCCAGCTGGCGTTGAAAATCTTGTGTCGGCAGTGTTCGGAGTTCGCCTGGGCGAACATCATCAGCTCGACGTCGACGGGATTGCGGCCCATGCGGGCATACTGTTCGGCCAGATAGGCGGTTTCTTCTGTCGACAACGCAAGGCCCATGGCCTGATTGGCCTGTTCGAGCGCGCTCGTCCCCGCCTGTAGCAGTGGGATTTCTTCCAGCGGCCGGGCTGGCAGGTGCTGGAACAGCTGCTGTGTCTGGTCGGTATCGTCGAGCACGCTCTCGGTCATGCGGTCGTGGATGTGCGCCGCGACCTGCCGGCGATCGTCGGCGCTAAAGGCCCGACCGTCACGGCGGCTGAAACGGTAAGAGACCCCGCGTTCGATGCGGGCGACATGCTGCAGTCCGCACAGCCGCGCGATTTCGCTGGCTTTGGATGACCACGGAGAAATCGTGCCCAGCCGCGGTACGACCAGTATTTCCTCACCCTGCGTCAGTTCGGGCGCAGGATCGCCATAGTCGAGCAGGCGTTGCAGCGTGGCTCTGTCTGTTGCCGTCGCTTCAGCGGTGAGTTCGACATAATGCATGAAGCGCGCGCCATGGCACAGGTAGTCAGGCAAGCTGGCGTGCAGCTTGTCGAGGCGGAATGGGGAGAGCGCGGAGCTGCCGGGCAGGGACAGGAAATCTGGCATAATGCAGGCGGAGTGAAATAAAATGCAATTTTACCCGAAATCCGTAAGGCTGCCCGCCGGATCACAAGGCAACCGATACGATATGACGAGGACATATGGCTGACAAACTGGTAATCATGCTGCTGACGATCGGCCCTGAGCGGCCGAATTTCTGCGGTACCCCGTTCTTTCAGGCGGCCGCGGCTGCGGCGATGGATGTCGAGGTGGAAATCTATTTTGCCAGCTCTGCGGTGCGCCTGTTGCGTCGCGGTATTGCCGAGGAGATCTATCCCTCCGATAACCGCACCAAATCGGTGTATGGTTTCATGCAGGAGGCGGCCGAACTTGGAGTCAGGTTTTTCGCCTGCGGTGGGGCGCTCGATGCCTATGGCGTAACGACGGCCGACCTGGTGCCCGAATGTTGCGGCATCGCGGGCGGTGCGGCCTATATTTCCCGGGTCATGGATGACGAATGGCGTTCCATCAGTTACTGACCGCCTGGCAGCGTGCGGGTTGTGCCTGCTGCTGCTGGTCGCCTCGTCGGGTGCATCCGCCGCAGCCGGCGTGCAATTGTGGCTGCAGTCTTCGCGTCTGGCCGGATTCCGTTATTACGAAGGGCGTGCATTGTGGCCGCAGCTGCACGAGGGTGATGTGCTGAGTCTGGTGCGCGATCGTGACAACCCGTGGGACAGACGTGCCGTGCGCGTGGAGTGGCAGGGCCACATGCTGGGCTACGTGCCGCGCAGCGACAATGCAGTTGTGGCGCGCCTGCTCGACCATGGCACCCATCTGCGCGCACGCATCGTGCGCCTGACCCGCAGCCGCAACCCGTGGCAGCGTGTGCTGTTCGACATCTACGAACCGATGGGTCGATGAAGATACTTGCGTTCGATACGGCGACCAGCCAGTGCACCAGTGCGTTGTGGATCGATGGCCATGTGCGCGAAATCAGCGTGCATGCCGGGCAGACGCATTCCAGTCTGTTGTTGCCGCACTGCCGGCAATTGCTCGACGAAGCGGGGTTGCGTTTGCAGGCGCTGGACGGCATTGCCTTTGGCTGCGGCCCGGGATCGTTCACGGGGGTGCGTATTGCCTGTGCCGTGGCCCAGGGACTGGCGTTGGGTGCCGATCTGCCTCTGGTGGGTATCGAGACGCTGCTGGCGCTGACACGTTCAGCCGATGGCGACCGCGTGCTGACCTGCCTGGATGCGCGCATGGGCGAAGTCTATTGTGCGGCCTGGATGCGTGGCGCCGATGGCGGTTGGCAGGCGGTCGGTCCCACCGTAGTCTGCGCCCCTGGGGAGGTGCCGGTGCCTGATGGTGCAGGCTGGCGTGGCTGCGGTAGCGGGTTTTCCGTGTATGCAGACGCGCTGGAAGCGCGCTTTGAAGGGTGTGTCGAGGTGGTTGATGGCGAGCGGCTGCCTTCGGCCAGCCGCATTGCCGAATTGGCGCAGCATGAACTGGGCCGGGGCGGTGTGGCTCCCGAACTGGCCCTGCCGCTGTATGTACGTGACCGGGTTGCGCTCAAGATCAGCGAGCGTTGAATACCATGTTGCGACCGATGAATGATGCTGACCTGGCAGACATCGCCGGGATCGACCGATGCTGCTATGCGTTTCCCTGGACGCTGGGTAACTTTTCCGATTCGCTGCTGGCGGGTCATCGCTGCTGCGTGTACGAGGAAAATGGCCGGATTTTCGCCTATTCGGTGATGATGGCGGTGGTTGACGAAGTGCACCTGCTCAATATGACCGTCGCGCCGGAACGTCAGGGGCTGGGGTATGGGGCGGCGCTGCTGCGGCGTCTGGTCGCCTGTTCGAGACAATCGCATTTTGCCAGTATGTGGCTTGAGGTGCGTGAGTCGAATGCTGCGGCGCAGGCCCTGTATCGCTCGGCCGGATTTGTGCGTGCCGGCGTGCGCAAAAACTATTATCCGGCCAGCAACGGCCGGGAGGATGCTTTGTTGATGGTACTGGATCTGCAACATGCGGCGTGACGAGGTGCTGGACATGCTGGAGTTGGCGCCACGCTGGCGGCGCAATCAACCGCAGCGACGCGTCTGGCATGTGCTCGAACTTGTCGGTGCAGACGGGGACCGCGGCTGGCTGCTCGCCGACGGGGAGCCGGCTGGCGATGCTGCACGCCTGCTCGACAACGTGCTGCTGGCGTTCGGGCTGGTGCGCGGGCAGGCGCAATTGCTGGATGCGGATGCGCTGGAGCCGATCATGCAGGCGCATCCATCGGGCTGGTTATGGTGTGCCGGTACACGACCGTCGCAGATCGTGACACATGATCGCAAACTGCTGCTCAGCCCATCGCTGCAGGACATGCTGACGGATGACGGGTGCAAGGCACGTCTGTGGCACGACTGGTGCGCCGCCTTCCTGCCGGCCTGAGGGCTGGCGGAAAGGGTTGCGCATGAGTACGTGCGGACGCGCCGCTGCCCGCTTGAACCTGCATGAGGGGCACGGTATCAGCGCAGCCCGCGCCGGCAGCGCTTTTCGTGCCCCCGAAGGACGATCAGCCGTGCCAGGCGTGTTCGAGCACGTCCAGGCGCAGGTCCTGTGTGAAGGACTGCCCCTGACCGGTGACGGAAAGCGTCACCACACGTACGCCGGGGGTGGCGAACCCCAGTTCCTGGGTATAGGTGCCCGGAGCACTTACGGCTTGCTTGTTGAGGACCTTGCCGCT
Organism: Pseudomonadota bacterium; assembly: GCA_021782795.1. Lineage (GTDB taxonomy): Bacteria > Pseudomonadota > Gammaproteobacteria > Burkholderiales > Sulfuriferulaceae > Sulfuriferula. Next base: position 25,857 of record JAJXUP010000004.1, read on the forward strand.
GCTGTCGGTCAGCGCGCATTCCACCGTACCGCTGGCGTCGATCAGTGCCTGGATGCGGAAGTTTTCGTTTGCGCTGCGGCGGTAGACGGCAGGATCACGGTTGGCGTTGTATTCCAGGTTGTTCAGCTTGACGAGTTTGACCAGCTTTTTCATGTTGTCATTCCATTTGTCGCTAAAGTTGAGTAAAATGATCGGCTATTATGCGTCAACAGTCGAAGATTGTATTCTCAAACTTGTCATGGGTCTAGTCAAAGCATGAACCATCCTTTGTTGCAACACACGTTCGATCAGGCCGACCAGCAGATTGGTGCGATGGAAATCGCCCTGGCATCAGCGCAGGACACTCCTCTGGCCGAAACCGTGGAACAGGCGACCCGTATCGTGCGCCAGTTGATCACTGCCTATATCGCCGATGTAGGTGAGGCATCGCAGCCGGCAGACGATGCCGATCTGCTCGAATGCCTGCGCGTACTGGTCAAGGGTGACCCATCGTGGAACACCATTCGCGACAACTGCCGTGAACTGGTGTACTACCACAATTGTCTGCAGATGGATCGGGCGGATGCGCTTCCTGCGCATCCGCAAAAGATGACCGTACGTACATTGCGGCATCTGTTTTTGTTCATGAAGTCGCGCTGCATGCGCGAATCGCGTCTGGAGATGTCATGAAAGCATTGTTGAACCGGTTGCGCGGTGTCGAGCGCGACATTATTCAGGCGCCTCAGGAAGATGCTGCAGCCGAACCGTATTACGAACCGCAGGGCAATGAGATCGTCCTGTTCGAAGCGGCCTGGCGCAAGCGTCTGCCGGTGATGCTCAAGGGGCCGACCGGTTGCGGCAAGACGCGTTTTCTTGAGCATATGGCCTGGCGGCTGCGCCGGCCGCTGGTGACCGTGTCCTGCCACGAAGATCTGACCAGCGCCGATCTTGTCGGACGATTCCTGCTTGAAGGCGACCAGACGGTGTGGCAGGACGGGCCGTTGACGCGAGCGGTCAAGGCCGGTGCGATCTGTTACCTGGACGAAATCGTCGAGGCACGCACCGACAGTACGGTGATCATCCATCCGCTGACCGACCACCGTCGTCAGCTTCCGCTGGAAAAAAAGGGCCAGGAGATCGAGGCGCATGAAGATTTCATGCTGGTGATTTCCTACAATCCCGGCTACCAGACCGTGCTCAAGGATCTCAAACCGTCGACCAAACAGCGCTTTGTCGGCATACAGTTCGACTATCCGACCGAAGTGATCGAGCGGCGCATCGTGCATAACGAGGTGCCAGAACTGACGGAAGACCAGTTGCACCGTCTGGTGGCACTTGGACAGCGCGCGCGCGCACTGAAGGACCATGGTCTCGATGAAGCCACGTCTACCCGGGCACTGGTATATGCCGGGAGTCTGATCGCCGCCGGTCTGCCCGCGCTGGAAGCCTGCGAAGCGGCGCTGGTGCGTCCTGTGACGGATGATCCCGAACTGGCCGAGGCGCTGCTGGAAATCGCGCGTGCGCATTTCAGCTGAGCGGTCGGAAAGTGGCGGCATGAGCTCAGTGGAAGTCCTGGCGGCGATCCAGCAGGAACTTGCCGGTCTCGAATCCATCAGTTTCGTCGCGCATCGTGACGCGCAGACGGCGCTGGTCGAGGTGCAGCCGGTGGCAGGGGACAGCGTAGCCCTGGAGTGGCTGCGTGCCTGTCGCGTGCTGTTCGAGCACGACCGGGACGCAGGCAAGGCGTTCATCCGGGGCAGCGCCGAGGCGGCCCGTGCCTGTGCTGGCGTGGCGGACTGGACGCAAAGCGCATTGCAGTTCATTGCCTGGCGTGGGTCGTGGCGAGCGGTGGATGGGTTCATGACCCAGTTGCCAGCGGCCTGTCGGTTGCTGGGCGAGGCCGACAGCAAGCGCTGGGTGCAGTGGGGTCTCGAATGGTGCGCACGCCATCTGGAATCGGGTATTGCCTGGTTTCAGTGCCCGGTGGCGGAATTTTCCGGTGGGCACGGGCTGGCAGGCATCGAACAGGTGGCGTTGCCCAGCGTGGAGCTGTTCGAGAAGCGCCGGCTGGCGCTTGGGACCTACCTGCGCGGCGCCATCCGCGTACGCGATCTGAGCGGCGCGGCAGCCGTGCTGCCGTGGGCCAAGCGTGGCGCTGACATCCTGCAGGCCGGACGCCTGCGTGGTGAAGCGTATTTCCGCCTCGAATCGGAAGAGAGCCTCGCGCTGCTGATGGAAAACCTGCCGGGTTTCCGTTTGAGCGAACACCATCGCCTGTTCCAGCTCATCCTGCGCGCCTGGTTCGGGAGCGGGTTCGATCTGTACGACAGCGACTGGTCGCCAGGCAAGGGTCGGGCATGGGTCGAAACCGATGGTGTAGCGCTGTATGTGCCGCTGGTCATGCCGGAACGTGGCACGGCGATGCTGTCGGTGATGCATGCGGCGGGTCATCTGGTGTTTCATTCTTATGAACGCCGCTATATCGAGGCACTGTTCCGCGCTGCCGGACGTGAACATCCGCCGCTCGATGCCGAGCAGCGCATCACCTGGCGGCCGCTGTTTGCTGCCTATGGCGAAGACATGATCCGTTTTCAGCTCCTGTTCGACCTGTGCGAAGACACGCGTGTCGATGCCCGCATTGCTGCCCAGGTGCCCGGGTATCTGCGTGGGCTGCAGGCTGCGGCAGAGGGGGTCGAAGTGCCGACCGGTGCGGCTGGCGAGTATATCGAATGGGGACGGGCGTTGTTGCGCTGGCAGGCACGGGGTGGCAGTGGTGACGAACGCTTCGATGCGTTGCATCCGCTGCTCGACACCAGTGCGACCATCGTCGATGCTTTCCGGATTGCCAATGTGCTGTATGCTCGGCCGGATCTGCCGCCAATCACGCTGGCTGGGCGCGAACTGGCCATTCTGCCCTGGCGTGCGCCCAATGCGGCGCGACCGGTCTACCCGCGCAACACGCTCGACGAGGCAGCAGAAAAGCATGAGGCCGAAACGCCGGATGGTGAGGTCAGCGCCACGGATCTGCGCGAGAAACAGCAGACCACCACGATTCCGCAGCAGGCTGCGGGTGAGGATCCGGACATGGAGATCCCTCCCGAAGACACCGCCGGCTCGGGCGGTCGGGTGGGTGTGGGGCTGGCCCAGCCGGCGCACGTGCAGGGCACGGGTCGCGGCCCCGAGTACAGCGAGAAGGGCACGCCTTATCCGGAATGGGATTATCGCGATAACCGCTACAAGATGCACTGGGCCTGGGTGCAGGAGAAAGTGTTGGGCGAGCATGATGCCGCGGCCGCAGCGTCCCTGCTTGCGGCCCATGCGCAGGTGCTGCAGCGCCTCAAACGCGCCATCCAGGCGCAGAAACCGCAACGCATGGCGCCACGACGACGCCAGTTCGAGGGCGAAGAGCTGGATTGGGATGCCACGGTGGAATGGGTGGTGGAAAAACGTCGTGGAACGTCGCCGTCAGCCGCGATTTACCGCCAGCGTCGCATGCAGACGCGGGATACCGCAGTGATCCTGCTGGCCGACCTGTCGACCTCCATCATGCAGCAGTGTGCAGAGGGCGGTCGCGTGGTCGATCGCATCCGCGCTGCGATGCTGCTGTTTGCCGAGAGCATGGAAGCCGTGGGCGACCCATATGCTGTGGCCGGATTCGCGTCCAAGTATCGCGATAACGTCAGCTATTATCCGATCAAGTCATTCGACGGTGTATTGGGCATGCGCGAGCGTGCCGTGCTGGGCGGGCTGAGCGGTCGTCTGGCTACGCGTATGGGTGCGGCCATTCGCCATGCGGTGGCACAGTTCGATTCGGTCGCATCGGCCCGTCGTTTGCTGCTGATCCTGTCCGATGGCCGTCCTGCCGATTACGATGACGGTGGCGACGAGCGCTATTTGCAGGAAGACACGCGCATGGCAGTGAAAGAGGCGATCGATGCCGGCGTGCACCCGTTCTGCATCACGCTCGATGAGGCAGGCAGCGAATATCTGCCACAGATCTTCGGTAGCGGGCATTACCTGGTGATACGCCACATGAACGAGTTGCCGAAGAAATTGCCCGAGGTGTATTTCAGGCTGCGACGTTGATATGCTGCGATGATCTGGTGCCGCTGGGGGTTTTTGTGACAAATCCGGTGGGTTCGGCTATAGTTGCGTGCTGATTTGTCATGTCTGGGTATGGATCTGGGTATGCGTCCTCGCCCAGCGGTTTTTTTGATGAGATTCCCCAACCATCACGGTCGCGTTGGCGAACGACCAGGCCAATGCCTGTATTGTGCAGTGATATGCAACCAGCCGCAGGGACGCGTCCATGCATGACGCGGTTCGCGGTGATCTGCGCAGCATCCTGAAGCAGGCTGCGGGTCTGGCCGGTTATGCCACCGAAGACCTGCTGGCATGGCTGGTGACGTCCACGGACGGACGGTGCCAGGTGCTGGCGCTGCATGGCGACTTTTCTGTTGATGCGCCGGGTCTGGCTGGTGCAGGCCAGACAGCGCTCCCTGATGCTGTCTCTCAGCGCAACATGCTGGACGCATGGCTGACGGAACATGGCTATGGCCTGTGTCGCATCGAACCCGTGCGCGCCGGTGATGGCAGCGTGCTCGGCCAGCTCGTGCTCGGATTGCGCCCGGAGGCATCTGTTGCGGGCGTTCAGAGTGACTGGGTGGAATCGCTGGCACGCCTGTTGGCGCTGCGGGTAGAACAGCACCGGCAACATCAGCTGACGTCCGATCTGGTGACTGCGTTTGCCGCCATTTCCGAAGGTGTGCTGATGACGGATGCGCGGCAGCACATCTTCTACGTCAACCCCGCCTTTACGCGGATTACCGGCTACAGCCTCGATGAGGTGCGCGGCCGCAATTGCAATCTTCTGCAAGGTGCCGACTCCAGCCAGGAAGTCCGCGACCGTATCCGAACCGCGCTGCAGCATGAACTGCCGTTTTTTGGCGAGATACTCAATTATCGCAAGGACGGTATGCCGTTCTGGAACGAGCTGACGATTCAGCCGGTGCGCACCGAGCGCGGCGAGATCCGGCATTTCGTCGGCGTCATTCGTGACGTCAGTCAGCGCAAGGCGCGCGAACTGATGGTTGAACACCTGATGTTGCACGATCCACTCACTGACCTGCCCAACCGGCGTGCGCTGGGCGATGTGCTGGCGCGGGCGATGGAGCGCTCGCATGTACAGGAGCGGCTGCTTGCGGTGGCGGTGCTTGATCTGGACGGGTTCAAACCGGTCAACGACGCATTCGGTCATGACGCCGGCGACACGGTGCTGAAGACGATCAGCAACCGTTTCCGGGGCAGTCTGCGTGCCGGTGATTTCGCGGCGCGGCTCGGTGGCGATGAGTTTGTGCTGCTGTTCAGCGATCTGGAGCATCTGGACCAGCTCGAGGCTGCGCTTGCCAGGGTGCAGGACGGCCTCGAACAGCCGATTGCGCTTGATGACGGTGTGGTGGTGTCGATCAGCTGCAGCATCGGGGTGTGCATTTACCCATTTATCGATGTGTCCAGTCCGGATGGTCTGCTGCGTCTGGCCGACCAGGCGCTGTACGAGGCCAAGTCGGTCAAGGCCGTGCGTGAGCGCAACTGGGTGCTGTTCGGCGAGGAACACTGGCGGTCACGCAACGACCGGATACTGCGGCTGTTTACCGAGGATCATCTGGTCGTGCATTACCAGCCGATATTGAATGTAGACACCGGAAAAATCGTCGGCGTCGAAGCACTGGCCAGGCTGCGCGATGACGCCGGTGACCTGTTGTACCCGTCCGAGTTCCTCTCCCGGCTCGATGCGGCGCAGACGACCGAGCTCAGCCGCATGGTGCTGACACAGTCGCTTGCCGATCTGGCGCGGCTCGATGCTTTGGGTTCCCGTTTGTGGGTGTCATTCAATATTGCTCCCGAATCGTTCTGCGGCAACTGCGTGCCATGCCTGGAAGGGGTGATCCGTGCCAGCGGCATCGATCCGTCCAGGGTAACGGTCGAGGTGCTCGAAGGCAGCGATTTTCTTGAACGCACCAGTGCGTTGGCCATTTTTCACGAGATCCGCAAGCTGGGAATTCGCGTGGCGCTGGATGATGTCGGCAGTGCCTACGCCTCGCTGCTGCGCATGAAGGAATTGCCGATCGACGAGATCAAGCTTGATCAGGGGTTTGTGCGCACGCTGGAACACAATCCGCAGGATCTGCATTTCGTGCGTGCCATCCAGGACCTGGCGGAAGAACTGTCGGTCGACCTGGTGGTGGAAGGGGTGGAAACTCTGCCGATCCTCGATGCCATGCAAGGCATGGGTGTGGCGTTCGTACAGGGCTATGCCATCAGCCGCCCGGTGCCGATCGAGCGCCTGGTGGAACTGCTTGCCGGGCAGCCCGGGCGTGGCGCCAGGGTAGCAGAAGGATTTTTGGACTGTATGCCAAAACGCTGATCGCTCACCAGGCGATCAAGAAGATGGCGCGCGTCAATCTCGACCGGTTGCACCTGGAGACGCTGGAAAACCCCCGTGTGTGCCAGATGCACCTGGCAATGCAGCGGCTCGGCTGCGCCGAGCCGGATGAATTGTTCGCCCTGCATGATGAATACCACCACTGCCTCGGCCGGGTGCTGCGCAGCATCGATGCCACTGCCATGACCAGTGGGCAGTGGCAGCAGGTGGAGCAGGCCATGCAGCGCTTTCTGGACGCATTGATGGTTGCGCACGCTGCGCGTAAGGCTGACGCAGCTTAGGCAGCGTCAGCCGTGACGATTGTGACTGCGCATGGCGCGCTGGATTTCGCGTTCGGTTTCGCGGGTTTTTGACGCCTCGCGCTTGTCGTGCTGCTTCTTGCCTTTGGCCAGACCGATTTCAAGCTTGATGCGTGAACGTTTGTAGTGCAGGTCGAGCGGCACCAGCGTGTAGCCGGCACGTTCCACCTTGCCGATCAGGCGGCTGATTTCTTCGGCATGCAGCAGCAGTTTGCGGGTGCGCGTGGTATCCGGATGAATGTGTGTCGAGGCTGTGGCCAATGGGCTGATGTGCGCGCCGATCAGGAAAACTTCGCCATTCTTGATCACGACGTAGGCTTCCTTGAGCTGCACACGACCCGCCCGGATGGCTTTAACCTCCCAGCCTTCAAGCATCAGCCCGGCTTCATATTTCTCTTCTATGAAATAATCGTGCCAGACTTTCCTGTTTTCCGCGATGTTCATGACACTTTTTTCCCCGAATCGGGTATTCTACCAGTTTTTGCAGGCAAGCCGGATCATGGCGTTGGTGAACAGAAGCGTGCTGGTGGGTCACAGCGCGCAGCAGATGTTTGAGCTGGTCGACCGAGTGGAGGATTACCCGCAATTCCTTCCCTGGTGTGGGGGCACCAATGTCAGCATGCGCACGGAAGACCGGTTGGTGGCGAGCATCGACATCAATTACATGCACATTCGTCAGCAGTTCAGCACCGAGAACAGCAACGAGCATCCGACGCTGATCCGTATTCGCCTGGTGGACGGACCGTTTCGTCTGCTCGAAGGCGAATGGCGTTTTCGTGCGCTGGGAGACGAGGCCTGCAAGATCGAATTCATGCTTCATTACGAGTTTTCCAGCAGGATACTGGATACCGTACTGGGGCCTGTTTTCGGATTCATCGCCAACAGTTTCGTTGAAGCGTTTATTGAACGTGCAGATCGGGTGTATGGGGCATCATGAACGAGCAGCGTATCAAGGTGGAAGTGGCTTACGCCAAAGCAGACATTCAGGTGATCTTGCCGGTTGAAGTGGGCGTGGGTACCACGGTGCAAACCGCAGTGGAACAATCCGGAATTCTGACCCGTTTTCCGGAAATCGACCTGAGCAAAAACCGGATCGGGATCTTCGGCAAGGCAGTCAAGCCAGATTATCTGCTGCGCGAGAAAGATCGCGTGGAAATCTACCGACCGCTGATCGCTGATCCCAAGGAAGTGCGCCGTCAGCGTGCCGACGCCGGCAAGGCCATGAAGAAAGGCGGCGGCGATCTGTCGGCCTGAGCGCCGCGCGTGCCGGGCTGTCGCGGCAACGGCCGGTTTGCCGTATAATAGCGCTTTGTTCAGGAACATTTGCTATGCGTGTGATTCAAAAAGCCCTCACTTTTGACGACGTTTTGCTGGTTCCGGCACTTTCCGATGTTTTGCCGCGCGACGTGTCGCTGTCCACCCGTCTGACCCGCGAGATCACTCTCAATATCCCGTTGCTTTCCGCCGCTATGGACACCGTGACCGAGGCGCCGATGGCCATTGCGCTTGCGCAGGAGGGTGGTATCGGTATCGTGCACAAGAACATGACCGTCGAGCAGCAGGCTGCCCAGGTGGCATGGGTCAAGCGTTTCGAATCCGGCGTGGTCAAGCGTCCGGTGACCGTCACGCGTGACATGAGCGTGCGCGAGGTGCAGTTGCTGCGTGAACGCCACCACATTTCCGGGCTGCCCGTTCTCGACGAGGCCGGCAAGGTGGTTGGCATCGTCACCAACCGCGATCTGCGGTTTGAAAACAACCTCGACCAGCCGGTGAGCAATGTCATGACGCCGCGAGAGCGGCTGGTGACGGTCAAGGAAGGTGCAAGCCGTGCCGAAGTACAGGCACTGCTGCACCAGCATCGCATCGAACGGTTGCTGGTGGTCAACGATGATTTCGAACTGCGTGGCCTGGTGACACTCAAGGACATCCAGAAATCTTCCGAACATCCCAACGCCTGTAAAGACAGCCAGGGACGCCTGCGCGTCGGTGCCGCGGTCAGCGTGGGCGCGGGCACCGAAGATCGTGTTGCCGCGCTGGCGGAAGCCGGGGTGGATGTGGTGGTGGTCGACACGGCGCACGGGCATTCGCGAGGCGTGCTCGATCGCGTGCGGTGGGTCAAACACAATTTCCCGCAAGTGCAGGTCATTGGCGGCAACATTGCTACCGCTGCGGCTGCGCTGGCACTGGTCGATCACGGCGCCGATGCGGTCAAGGTGGGTATCGGCCCGGGCTCGATCTGCACCACGCGCATTGTGGCGGGTGTCGGCGTGCCGCAGATCACTGCCATCCAGAATGTGGCGGCTGCCCTGTCTGCGCTGCATGTGCCGGTGATCGCCGATGGCGGCGTGCGCTATTCCGGCGACATCGCCAAGGCCATCGCCGCCGGGGCGCATTGCGTCATGCTGGGCGGGCTGTTTGCCGGCACCGAAGAAGCGCCAGGTGAAATCGAGCTGTTTCAGGGGCGGTCGTACAAGTCCTACCGTGGCATGGGATCGCTGGGTGCAATGCAGAAAGGGTCGAGCGACCGTTATTTCCAGGATGCCGAGGCCGGCGCAGACAAATTTGTTCCTGAAGGCATCGAAGGCCGCGTACCCTACAAGGGCAGTGTGCTGGCAGTGATTCACCAGTTGATGGGCGGTCTGCGTTCCAGTATGGGCTACCTGGGTTGCGGCAACATCGACACGATGCAGGAACGGGCGGAGTTTGTCGAGATCACGACTGCGGGCGTGCGTGAGTCCCATGTGCACGACGTACAGATTACCAAGGAAGCGCCGAATTACCGGCTGGACTGACCGGACAGTCCGGCATGTGCCGGAGTGGAATCCTTATTGCCTGCCCGTGGCGCTGACACCATGAACGAACAAAAGATACTTATTCTCGACTTTGGCTCGCAGTACACCCAGCTCATCGCGCGTCGGGTGCGCGAGGCGCATGTGTATTGTGAGCTGCATCCCTACGACGTCAGCGAGGCGTTCATTCGCGCGTGGCGGCCCGCGGGCATCATTCTCTCGGGCGGACCCGCATCGGTGACCGGCGCGGATACGCCGCGCGCACCGCAATGCGTGTTCGAGCTTGGCGTGCCGGTGCTCGGCGTCTGCTACGGCATGCAGACCATGGCTGCGCAGCTGGGCGGGGCAGTCGAGTCATCGCACGTGCGTGAGTTCGGTTATGCCCGCGTGCGCGTCAATGCCAGCAGCGCATTGTTTTCCGGCCTGCGCGACGCCGTGGATGCTGATGGTCAGCCCATGCTCGACGTATGGATGAGCCACGGCGACAAGGTGACACAACTGCCGCCCGGCTTTGTTACCATTGCCGACAATGCGGCAACGCCGATTGCGGCCATGTCCGATGCCGCGCGCCGCTTTTATGGCGTGCAGTTTCATCCCGAGGTGACGCATACCCTACAGGGCAAGGCGATTTTGTCGCATTTCGTACATGGCATCTGCGGTCTCGCGGGTGACTGGCGCATGCCTGCCTGGGTCGATCAGGCATTGGAAAAGATTCGCGCTACTGTCGGTAGCGATCAGGTGCTGCTCGGCCTGTCCGGCGGTGTCGATTCGTCGGTGCTGGCAGCACTGCTGCACCGTGCCATTGGTGACCAGCTTGTCTGCGTGTTTGTCGACAACGGCTTGCTGCGGCTCAATGAGGCCACCCAGGTGATGGAAACCTTTTCGCGCCACCTTGGGGTGCGTGTGATCCACGTGGACGCTGGCGCCGAGTTCATGCACCATCTGGCGGGGGTTACCGATCCGGAGCAAAAGCGCAAGATCATCGGGCGTGAGTTCGTTGAGGTGTTTCAGCGCGAAGCCGCCCGGCTGCCGGACGTCAAATGGCTGGCGCAGGGGACCATCTATCCCGACGTGATCGAGTCGGCTGGGGCCGGTACCAAAAAGGCCCACGCCATCAAGTCGCATCACAATGTCGGGGGGTTGCCAGAGAAGCTGCATCTCAAGCTGCTGGAGCCATTGCGCGACCTGTTCAAGGACGAGGTGCGGGAACTGGGACTGGTGCTTGGCCTGCCGCATGAAATGGTCTACCGCCATCCGTTCCCCGGGCCGGGGCTCGGAGTGCGTATTCTGGGGGAAGTGCGCGCCGAATATGCGGAACTGCTGCGCCACGCCGACGCGATCTTCATCGAGGAATTGCGTGCCGCCGGATGGTACGAGCAGGTG
>JAJXUP010000094.1 GCA_021782795.1 Pseudomonadota bacterium
ATCGATTTCATGCCCACTACCAGCCCGGCAACCCAATGAACGCAGATGCGCTTGAACAGGCCATCGGCTACAGGTTTTCCCGCCGCGAACTGCTGCGCCAGGCGTTGACTCACCGCAGTTTCAGCGCGCAGCACAATGAACGTCTCGAATTTCTCGGCGACAGCCTGCTCAATTGCGCCGTAGCGCTGCTGCTGTATGACGCCTTTCCCACACTCACTGAAGGGGCGCTCTCGCGTCTGCGTGCCAACCTGGTGTGTCAACAGAGTCTCGCCGACATTGCCGTAATGCTGCAGTTGGGCAAATACCTGCAACTGGGTGACGGAGAACAGAAAAGCGGTGGACGCACCCGCCCGTCGATTCTCGCCGACGCGTGTGAATCGCTGCTCGGCGCCATTTTCCTCGACGGCGGTTTCGACGCTGCCCGCCAGACCGTCGCACGGCTGTATGCCGACAGTATCGATGCCATCAACCCGGAACAGCCGGCCAAGGACGCCAAGACCCGTCTGCAGGAATACCTGCAGGGCGAGCGTTTGCCCCTGCCCGACTACACGCTGGGCAGCACCAGCGGCCAGGCGCATGAGCAGACCTTTCATGTCGAGTGCAGCATCCCGGCCCTGTCCATCGTCACCCGGGGCAGTGCCAGCAGCCGCCGCGCTGCCGAACAGGCAGCCGCAGATGCCGCGTGGCAGCTCATCCAGCAACAGCCATCGCGTGGCACGACTCGGCGGCGCGCCCCATGAACACCACCAGCGAACTTACCCCCGCCGACGGCGCAGCCCAGGTGTTCCGCACCGGTTTCATCGCCATCGTCGGCCGGCCGAATACCGGAAAATCAACGCTGACCAACCGCATCGTCGGCGCCAAGATCAGCATCACCTCGCGCAAGGCACAAACCACGCGGCACCGCATCCACGGGATTCACACCACCGATGATGCGCAGTACATCCTGGTCGACACTCCCGGTTTCCAGACCCAGTATCGCAACGCGCTCAACCGCAACATGAACAAATCGGTCACCGAAGCGCTGCGCTCGACCGATGTCGTGCTGTTTGTGGTCGAAGGGCTGCACTTCGACCGGCGCGACGAAAGCCTGTTGCCACTGCTGCCGCGCGATGTTCCGGTCATTCTCGTCATCAACAAGCTCGACCTGCTCAAGCAGAAAGACCTGTTACTGCCATTCATGGCCAGCATGCGCGACAAATTTCCTTTTGCTGCCATGGTTCCCCTGTCTGCGCGTCATGGTGACGGCACCGAAACGCTGCTGCAGACGATCCGCCCCCTGCTGCCAGCGCAACCGCCGATGTTCGACGCAGACGACATCACTGACAAGAGCGAACGTTTTCTCGCCGCAGAAATCGTGCGCGAAAAAGTGTTCCGCCTCTCGGGTGAAGAAATCCCCTACGCCACCAGCGTGGTAATCGACAAGTTTGAACAGGAAGGTGCACTGCGACGCATTTTTGCCTCGATCCTGGTAGACCGCGACAATCACAAATCGATCCTGATCGGTCGCAATGGCGAAAAATTACGTGAGATCGGCACCGCAGCACGCATCGACATGGAGCAGCTGTTCGGTGGCAAGGTCTATCTCGAACTGTGGGTCAAAGTACGCAGCGGCTGGGCAGACAGCGAGCAGATGCTGCGCAAGCTGGGCTACGACTGAGGGCCGCCTCCGCCGCCATGCCGCCGCGTACCGATGCTGCCAGAGTGGACGATGCCAGCGGATTTGTCCTGCACAGCCGTCCGTTCCGTGAAACCAGTCTGATCGTGGAAACCTGGACCGAAGCCTATGGCCGCGTCGCACTGGTGGCCCGTGGCGCCCGCCGGCCGCGCTCCGCGCTGCGTGGCCTGCTGCAACCGTTCACGCCACTGCTGCTGAGCTGGTCCGGCAGGCAGGAATTGCGCACGCTGCACGCGGCCCAGTGGCAGGGTGGGCTCCCGCTGCCGCAAGGCATGGCGCTGCTGTGCGGCTTCTATGTCAACGAACTGCTGCTGAAGCTGCTTGCACGCGAAGACCCGCATCCGGGATTGTTCCAGCCCTATCAGGACACGCTGCGCGAACTGTGCGCCTCGGATGACGCGGCAAGACAGGGCATTGCGCTGCGACGGTTCGAGCTGCGTCTGCTGGCCCAGCTCGGCTATGCCCAACCGTTTGGCCAGGAAGCGGAAAGTGGCGAACCCATCCACGCCGAACTCGGTTATCATTACCGCTGCGAAAGTGGCGCTGTGCCGGCGGGCGAGCGCCCGGCGCCGCCCGATGCGATCGCCCTGCGCGGCAAGACGCTGATCGATCTGGCCAACGATGATTACAGCGATCCGCTGAGCGTAGCCCAGGGCAAGCACCTGATGCGGCACATCATCCAACACTATCTCGACGGGCAAACCCTGCACGCCCGCGAATTGCTCAAGGACCTGCAACGGCTATGATCCAGCTCGGCGTCAACATCGACCACATCGCCACCCTGCGCCAGGCACGCAGGACCGCCTACCCCAACGTATTGCAGGCCGCCCTGATGGCGGAAATGGCGGGTGCGGATGCCATTACCCTGCACCTGCGCGAAGACCGCCGCCACATCCAGGACGAGGATGTGGAACTGCTCGCGCGCGCACTGACCGGGCGCATGAACCTGGAAATGGCGGTCACATCCGAAATGCTCGCCATCGCCAGCCGCATCCGCCCTCACGACGTCTGTCTGGTACCCGAACGGCGCGAAGAACTCACCACCGAAGGCGGGCTGGATGTCACCGGCCAGCAAGCGCAGATCGGCAGCGCCTGCCGGCAACTGGCCGAGGCAGGAATCCGTGTGTCGTTGTTCATCGACGCCGACCCACGCCAGATCGATGCCGCGCACCAGTGTGGCGCCCCGGTCATCGAACTGCACACCGGACGCTACGCTGACAGTCACGGGGTCAGGCAGCAGGAAGAACTCGACCGCATCCGTCGCGCGGTCGCGCACGCTCGCCACCTTGGTCTGCAGGTCAACGCAGGTCATGGACTGCACTACCACAACGTACAGCCCATCGCCGCAATGAACGGTATCAGGGAACTGAACATCGGCCATGCCATCGTTGCACAGGCACTATTCACGGGCTGGCACCAGGCCGTAGCCGACATGAAACACACCATGCTCAACGCCCGCTGCACCCGCAATGGCTGACCTGACCCAACTGTATCCCAGTCTCGCTGGCCTGCCCGACATTGCTCGCCACCTCGCCAGCCACCCGCCGCTGCACCTGCCCGCCGGCAGCACCGTATTTGCCGAAGGTCAGGTCTGCCAGGGCTTTCCACTGCTGCTGCAAGGACGGATACGCGTTTTTCGCCAGGCTGAAAACGGCCGTGAAATCGAGCTCTACCGCATTCATGCCGGAGAAAGCTGCATCGTCACCGCCAGTTGCCTGATCAGCCAGCACAGTTATCAGGCACGCGCCGTCACCGAATCAGACACCATGCTCAGCCTGCTGCCGGCAGACGCATTCCAGCGAGCACTCGACAGCCGCGAATTTCGCGATTACGTCCTTGGCCTGTTCGCCGACCGCATGACCGATCTCATGCAGCGGGTGGAAGAAATTGCCTTCCACCGCCTCGACGCCCGCCTGGCCGGACGCCTGCTCGGACAGGGCTCGCACCTGCATGTCACACATGCCCAGCTTGCCAACGAACTGGGCAGCGTGCGCGAAATCGTCTCGCGCCTGCTCAAGCAGTTCGAGACCAGCGGCTGGATCCGCCTGGGACGCGAACACATCGAAATCCTTGACGCACCCAACCTGCGCCGCGTCGCCGACACCTGCAAATGATGCCGGCAGCTGTGTGACAACGGTCACTCACGTTTCTGGAAAAATATGATGTAATAATGTCTCAACTCACCATAGGGAGACCATTATGCATTGCAATGTCGGCGGAATGGACCGCATCATTCGCATCATCGCAGGCATCGTTCTGATTGCCCTTGCCGTCACCAAAGTATTCTCGCCGTGGGGGTACATCGGCATCGTTCCACTCGTAACCGGCGCCATCGGCTGGTGCCCGGCCTACCTGCCGTTCGGCATCAGGACCTGCAAGACCAAATAGACAACACCCATCCCGCCCGGCGCGTCCGGGCGGTTGCATACCGGTCCCGGCGCGCATACACTTGCGCGATGTCCAACACGTGGAACCGTATCGATGGATTATCGACACCTGGGTGACAGCACGCTCAACGTCTCCGCCATCTGCCTTGGCAGCATGACCTGGGGGCAACAGAACACCGAAGCCGAGGCCCACGACCAACTGGCGCTTGCCGCCGACCACGGCATCAATTTTATCGACACTGCAGAACTGTACCCGGTACCACCGCGAGCGCAAACCTCGACCCGCACGGAAAGCATTCTCGGCAGCTGGCTGAAACACCAGCCACGCGAGCGCTGGATCATCGCCAGCAAGGCTGCGGGGCCGCGTCGCGCGCTCGAATGGATCCGCGGCGGTCCGGCGGCATTCGACCGGGAAAACCTGCGCGCGGCCGTCGAAGGTTCGCTGCGCAGGCTGCAAACCGACTATATCGACCTGTATCAGTTGCACTGGCCGGAACGCAATGTGCCAATGTTTGGCCAGTATCAGTTCGATCCGACCCAGGAAACCCTGGCGGTCAGCATCCACAGTCAGCTCGAGACCCTCGACGAACTGGTCCGCGAAGGCAAAATCCGCTATGTCGGCGTATCGAATGAATTTGGCTGGGGTCTCATGCAGTTCATCCGGCTGGCCGACCAGCACGGCCTGCCGCGCATCGCCTCGGTACAGAACGCCTACAACCTGATCAATCGCACCTTCGAATTCAGCCTGGCGGAAATCGCCTGGCGCGAACGCATCAGCCTGCTGGCCTATTCACCGCTGGCATTCGGCCACCTGAGCGGGAAATACCTTGCCGATCCGCAAGCGCGAGGCCGGATCAATGATTTCGCCGGATTCGGACAACGCTACGAAAAACCCGGCGTACCCCTGGCAATCGCGGCTTACGTCGAGTTGGCGCAGCGTTACGGACTGACAGCGACGCGCATGGCACTTGCCTTCGTCTATCACCGCTGGTTCGTCGGCAGCACGATCATCGGTGCGACCAGTCTGGCACAACTGGAAGAAAATCTGTCAGCGTGGGAATTGCGGCTGCCTGATGAGCTGATGCGCGACATCGAGGCCATTCATCTGACGCACATGAATCCGGCCCCCTGACGCAAATCCATCACGCGCATGCGGTTACGGACGCATCCCGCTCAGCGCATTTCCGCATTGTAGCGCAGCGCTGGCCGGCCAGGTCCGAACACATAGTCAGCACCCAGCTGACGCAACTGTGTCGCATGACCATCGTTATCGGCTTCGGCTATGCTGTGAATCTCCAATGCATGCGCGGTATCGAACAGGTTGCGCGCCATTTCGCGACAGGCATCGCTGCGTAACACACCATGCGACAGCTGACGGTTCAGGCGAACGAAATCCGGACGCCAGTGCGCAAGCCAGGCTGTCGACGGAAGCAGGCATCCTGCCTCGTCGAGACAATAGCGGTAACCGTAGCCACGAGTGGCGCGCACGAAACGCAACACGGTTTCGAAATGCGCGCTCACTGCGTCTTCCGGCAGACGAAAAATCAGTTTTCTTGCCCAGTCCTCGCTGCTGATGCGTTCGAGCAGATTGCGCAATCCAATGTGGTTAAGCGAATCAATCGACAGGCCGATTCCCAGTCCGTCGACATGACGCAACTGCTCGCTGCGCCCCTGCAGCCATTCGATCACCCCCTGCAACCAGCGCATATCGGCCTCGGCCGGCCGTGCTTGCCGATCGCCCACCACACGCCATTCTCCGTTGCGTTCGAGGTCGATCAGCCAGTGCAGTTCGTGACATGGGTGATTGCGCCCATCATCAGCATCGGGCGTCCACGCCGCCGCTTCCAGGCTCCAGCCAACCGACTCGGGCAACTGCATCACCTGACCGAGACGCGACTGCAGCGCCATGCGCCGACGCACCGACGGCAAATCCACCACATCGATCAGGTGGGCCGCTGCACCGAGCCGTGCCGCTGCCAGCCACTGCCGGGCGTTTTCGATCCAGGCATCCGCAGCACATAGCCCAACGTGCTGCACGCGGATGCCCATGGAAACGAAACCAGGATGCGCATCGAGCCAGTCAGACAATGCACGCCGCACCCGCGCCGGATCGGCCGCCGGACACAACGCTACGACCACATCCGTCTGTGGACGTCCCATCAGACCCACCGCACCCGTCTGCCGCGACTGCAGGATCAGACTGTCACGCAACAGCTCTTCCAGGGCCGCACGACCCTGTTCACCGTCCTGTTGCCATCCGCTCATGCGCATCCAGCACAGCCACAACGGCTTGTCTTCATGACGGCGTCGCTGCAGCACCCAGTCGAGACGACTTTCGAGACCGGCCGCATTGAGCAATCCACTGCCCGGATCACGCATGGCAAGCTGCCAATGTCGCGCATGGCCATTGAGCCAGGCACGCATCGCTGTACGTTGCAGTACGGGCTGGGCGTATTCCGGGATGCCGCGCAGCGCGGTCTCGCGCCAGAGGCGCTCGAACACGTCAGCCGCAATCTCGCGCACCAATGTGACCGAACGGTTGACCAGCAGCCAGGACTGGGCATCATGACCCACACGCACCACCTGCCAGGGAACCAGCCGACCCGCACCGGCGACATCGATCCAGTCGCCCGGAGCCAGGGTATCCATCGCCAGGATCGCCTCGTCACACAACAACGGGTAATGTTGCACACTCGTCGGCACGACCGCACCTGCGTTGGAGGTCAGCACCTGCGACACACGCAGCTTGCGAGCATTCCCTATGCTCTCAAGCAGGTTCTCCAGCACATTTGCCACCTCCTGTCCATGCGCCGCGTCAGATCCGGCGACTGCCTGGTCGACACGATCGACCAGCATGTCGAGCAGACGCGTCAGCCGGTTGTCGAACAACTGGCCGTTGTCGTCGGCAGCAGCATGAAAACGTTCCAGCAACTCGTAACCGCGAAAGAATGCATCATTCATTGCGCTCAGGGCTGACGCATCACGCAGCGCCCGCAGCATCAGCGCACTGCGCATTTTTGCCATCAGCCTGGCCATGTCGGAATCTGCCAGTGTCTCTGTCGGCGCTACCCCTAGCGCCGCATCGAAGCGCATCAGCAACGGACGCACCCGTTCACGGCACGCCGCATCCAGCACCAGTTCCGGCACCTCATCCAGCAGCGACTGCAGCGATTGCACCGGCGTGGCCGAAGTGCGGCGCAGCCAGAGGTCGCGCATTTCGCCCAACGCGGTTTCCAGGCAAGGCGGCAATGGGCCGGCCTGCACCGCGTGCGGCATCATGGTGGCGATGGCAGCTGCTGCATGCTCGCCGGGAAATTCATACACCGCAATGCGGGCGTCGCGCTGCTCGTGTTCGCTCGTGCGTTGCAGTCCATGCCAGTCGGCGAGCATGTCGAGCACGGACTGCCCCGAGACCATCTCGCTGTTGCGTACCATCCAGTTGAACTGCCACAGCAGCGGATTGAGCCCGAGATCGGGGATCGCAGGCGCCGTGGCGCCGGTGGCAGCGGAGTCACTCGCCAGCGCACTGGACACCACATGCGGTTGCGCGCGCTGTCCGGACAACCAGTGCTCGAACGGCTGCGCTTCCGATTGCAGGGACAGGAACGGCAACACGACCGAAGCCGGAGCTTCGGCTGCAGGTGCGGCTGCCAGTGGCGGCGCTGTTGCGACAGACGGCGCAGCCGACAGGTTCATCTGCGTCACGGCCGACTGCAACGCCTC
>JAJXUP010000095.1 GCA_021782795.1 Pseudomonadota bacterium
CCGCGAACAGGTGGCTGACGCCGTGGCCGCCAGCGAGGAAGACTGGTCGACCGAATACCTTGCGCCGATCATCTCGATCCGCGTCGTCAGCGGGATCGACGAGGCCATCGAACACATCAACCGCTACGGTTCGCAGCACACCGACAGCATCGTCACCGAAAATTACGCGCTGGCACGACGCTTCCTGCGTGAAGTCGATTCAAGCAGCGTGATGGTGAACGCCTCCACCCGCTTCGCAGACGGTTTCGAGTATGGCCTGGGAGCAGAGATCGGCATTTCCACGGACAAGATCCATGCACGCGGGCCTGTCGGCCTGGAAGGATTGACCTCACAGAAATGGATCGTCCTGGGCGACGGGCACGTGCGTGGCTGACGCGGACACGCCCATCGGCATTTTCGGCGGCACCTTCGACCCCATCCATTTCGGCCATCTGCGCCTGGCTGAAGAAATGGGCGAAGCGCTCGGGCTGGATGCGGTGCGGTTCATTCCTGCGGGCTGGCCACCGCATCGCGGCCGACCACGCACCGACGCAGCACACCGGCTGCGAATGGTCGAACTCGCCATCGCCGGCAATCCGCGCTTCGAAGTCGATACGCGCGAAATGCTCGCGCCGCGCATGTCCTATACCGTCGATACGCTGCTGTCGCTGCGGCAGGATCTCGGCTGGCACCGGCCATTGTGCCTGCTGCTCGGTGCAGACGCCTTTCTCGGCCTGCCCGGCTGGCACCGCTGGCGCGAGCTGTTCGAACTGACGCACATCGCCATCGCACATCGGCCAGGCTACCCACAACACAGCTGGAAGGACGCCATGCCCGAACTGCTGCGGGAACAGATCGATACCCGTAGCGGTCCGGCCAGCGAACTGGCCGGCAGTGCAGGCGGACGCATCGTGACACATTCCATCACCGCGCTCGACATTTCGGCCACCCACATCCGCGACACACTGCACAGCGGCCGCAGTCCACGCTACCTGCTGCCGGACACGGTGCTCGACCACATTCACACCCATCAACTCTATCAAGCAAACCACGCATGAATACTGACCAGATTGTTGCCGCCGTCATTGACGCCATTGAAGATATCAAGGGCAAGGACATCGTCGTGCTCGACGTTTCAGCACAAAGCCCGCTGTTCGAACGCATGGTGCTGGCCAGCGCCGACTCCACGCGCCAGACGCGCGCCATCATCCAGCACGTACACGAAAAGCTCAAGGAACTCGGCGTTCCCGGCCAGGGCACCGAAGGTCTCGAAAACGGCGAATGGGTCCTGCTCGACCTGGGGTCGGTGATCGTGCATGTCATGCAGCCGGCCGTGCGCCAGTATTACAGCCTGGAAACGCTGTGGAGTACCGCAGCCGACCAGCGCAACCGGCGCAACGAAGAAACCTGAACCTGCCATGAAACTCATCCTCGTCGCAGTCGGACAGAAAATGCCCGCCTGGGTCGAAACCGGGTTCGAAGAATACCGAAAGCGCATGCCGCGCGAAGCCGCGCTGCACCTGCTCGAGATCCGCGCAGAAAAACGCAGCGCGGGCAAGACGGCCGAACAGGTCATGGCGGCCGAACGCGACCGCATCCTGGATGCCATTCCACCCCGTGCTGCACTGTGGGTGCTCGACGAACACGGGCATCAGCCCGACAGCATCGAACTGTCGCGCTATCTGAACGAAGCGCTGCACGGCGGCCAGGACATCTGCCTGATCATTGGCGGCGCGGACGGACTGCATGCCGATGTCAAGGCCCGTGCCGCCCGGCTGCTCTCCCTGTCCCGCCTGACGCTGCCGCATGCGCTGGTGCGCGTACTGATCGCCGAACAACTGTTCCGCGCGCTCAGCATTCTCAACAATCACCCTTACCACCGCGAATGATGCCCCCTGCCATCCCGACCGACGCCACGCCCGCCCCGTTCGCACCGATCTGGCTCGCCTCGCGTTCGCCACGCCGACGCGAACTGCTCGCGCAACTCGGCGTCGTGCACGACCTGCTGCTGTTCGACATCGACGAAACCCCTGCGCCCGGCGAAGACCCGCAAGCTTATGTGCAACGCATCGCGCGCACCAAGGCGGAGACCGGCTGGCTGGAACTGGGACGACGCGGTCTGGACGAACGCCCGGTGCTGGCCGCAGACACCAGCGTTATCGCCGACGGACACATTCTCGGCAAACCCGGCAATGCCGAACGCGCCGAAATCATGCTGCGCCAGCTTTCCGGCCGCTCGCACCAGGTCATGACCGCACTGGCGCTGGCATGGCGGCGACAAATACATACCGCACTCAGCATCTCCACCGTGACCTTTGCCGAACTGGAAGAGAGCGACATCCACCGCTATGCCCACAGTGACGAACCGCTGGACAAGGCCGGCGGCTACGCCATCCAGGGTCAGGCCGCAGCCTTCATTCGCCACCTCTCGGGCAGCTACAGTGGTGTCATGGGATTGCCCGCATTCGAAACCGTGCAATTGCTGCGCTCGGCTGGTTTGACCCGCGCATGACGCCCAGCCGCGACATGAAACCAAACGACGCGCCGGCAATCCAATCACCAGCGCAATCCGCAACCCGCCCCACAAGGAGACCACTCATGGAATGGAACTTCTGGAAACGGAATATCTGGCTGTCCGTACTGCTCGGCCTGACCGGCGTCGTGTCGTATCACGGTGCGCTGGCGTGGGAACGGGTCGGCGTGTTCGTCGGATCGCCCTACCCTTACTATCCGTACGCCTACCCGGCTCCCTACTACTACCCGCAGCCGGTGGTGGTCACACCGCCCGAGCCACCTGTCTACATCCAGCAACAGCAAGCACAACCGGCCACCAGCTACTGGTATCACTGCGACAAACCGGAAGGCTATTACCCGTACGTGCAGCAATGCCCCGGCGGCTGGAAAGCGGTACTGCCACCGCCTCAACAGCCACCACATTGACAGTGACGGCGGCATCACTGACAATGCAGGCATGAACCCGACACCGTGTTGCCTCATGCTATGCAAACACCTGTGGTCGCCCACGGCCACAGCAGCGGTGTTCGTCTCCTGATTTTCAACCCGATGGAATTACGAAACGGCTGCGGATGATCTCGCAGCCGGGCATCCGCATTCGTTGCAACGACGAAAGGACGCCATGACCACCTCACCGCCCCGCACTTCCCACCTCGCCGTTCGTGGCTTTGTGTTTTCCGCCGTAGCGGCCGCCGGCTTTTCTGCCAAGGCCATCTTCATCAAGCTGGCCTATCTGGCTGCGCCGATCGACGCGGTCACGCTGCTCGCGCTGCGCATGCTGTTCTCGCTGCCGGTGTTTCTCGTCGTGGCCTGGCACCATGCGCGCGACGACTCCCAGCGCGGACTCGACCGGCACGACGCGCTGCTGATCGCCGCGCTCGGGCTGGTCGGCTATTACCTGTCGAGCCTGTTCGACTTCATGGGATTGCAGTACCTGAGCGCAGGGCTGGAACGCATGATCCTGTTTCTCTATCCGACCCTGACGGTGCTGCTGTCGGCGCTGTTCCTCGGCCATCCGATCACTCGCGCGCACCTGCGCGCGCTGGCGTTGTGCTACGCCGGCATCGGTCTGGTATTCCTGCATGAACTGCCCGATCACCCTGCACACCTGTGGCTGGGCGCAGGGCTGGTCTTCGCCAGCACGCTGAGTTATTCCATTTACCTGACCGGCGCCGGCCATGCCATCTCCCGCATCGGCAGCCAGCGCTTCACCGCGTGGAGCATGGTGGCCGCCAGCGGCCTGACACTGACACAGTTCGCACTCACTCACCCGCTGGCGGCGCTGCTGCAGCCCACTCGCATCTATGCGCTGGCACTGGGCATGGCGGTGTTCTCCACCGTTCTGCCAGTGTTTGCGCTGTCGGCCGCCATCCGTCTGCTCAATCCGGGCAAGACCGCGCTCATCGGCTCGCTGGGCCCCATCGCCACACTGTTCATGGCCTGGGCCTGGCTGAATGAACCGGTAAGCACGATCCAGCTTGTCGGATCGGCCATGGTGCTAGCCGGCGTCTGGCTGATCGGACGCGTGCGCCGACCCGTGCCGGCCCGGGCCTGACCGGCCAAATGCCTGCGCCGCCTGGGCAATGGCTGCCCGCAACCGTTCGGGCTGCGTGGCGAAATTGAGCCGCATGAAACCGCTGCCGACCGTACCGAACTGAATGCCGGGGCTGAGTCCGAGACCGCAACGCTCGACAAAAAAATGCTGCAGCGCAACGTCGTCCAGTTCCAGGCCACGGCAATCGAGCCACATCAACGCCGTGCCCTGCGGCAAAACGGGGTGCACACCATGCCAGTGACGGCGGATTCCGTCCGCAACCAGATCGCGGTTACGACCCAGGGTGTCCAGCAACGCGTCCAGCCAGGGCGAGCCATGGCGGTAGGCGGCGACGAAAGCGACCAGGCTGAACGGATTGCCAGCCCGCCAGTGCCAGTCATCGAACACCCGTTGCACTGCAGCGCGCACGGAAGCAGATTCAATCACCAGCGCGGACAGGCCCAATCCGGGCACATTGAAGGTCTTGCTCGGCGCCACCGCGGTCAGCACCTGGTCGGCGTCGGTGGCCAACGTCGCCAGCGGCAGGTGACGATGCCCGGCATACACCAGATCGGCGTGGATTTCATCGGCGAACACCGTCAGCCTGTGGCGCCGTGCAATGTCCAGCACCGCCCGCAGCTCATCCTCGCGCCACACCCGGCCGACCGGATTGTGCGGCGAGCACAGCAGCAGCATGCGCGCACCTGCCGCCGCGCAACGTTCCAGGCCGGGCAGGTCGATGGCATAGTCCATCCCGTCTGCCGTCACGACCGGCTGCAACGGATTCTCAAGCAGCCGACGCCCGAGCTGGCGCACCGCACCCATGAACGGTGCATACACCGGCGGCTGGACGATGATGCCTTCACCCGGCGCGCTGCATGCCAGGATAGCCGCATGAATCGAAGGCACTACCCCGGGCGCGAGCATCAGCGTGTCGCGTGCCACCGGCCAGGCAAAACGCTCACGCAGCCAGGCACGCAGCGCAACAAAGGCATCCTCGCTGATCTGCGTATAACCATAGACCGGATGCGCCGCGCGCTGCATCAGTGCCTGCACCACCTCAGGCGGCGCGGCAAAGTCCATGTCCGCCACCCAGAGCGGCACCACATCGGCACGGCCGAAGCGCGCCAGCCGTCCATCCCATTTTTCGCTGCCGCTGCCGCTGCGCTCGATTGGCCAGTCGAAATCGAACATCATTCGATCTTTTGCCAGATCGTAACCTGCGACAGACTGTGCTGAAACTTGCGTCGGGTCTCACGTATCACGAACGGCACATCGAACGCTTCACCGAGCATGCGGAAATGTGGCGCCAGAACTTCCTTCAACCCGTCCAGCCCGGTGAAATTCTCGCCGTCGCGGCGAAAGCCGCCCAGCCACTCGGCACGCGGTGTATGCGATTCGAGCCAGGTATAAGGCGACGCGATCACCAGCAGGCCTCCCGGCGTCAACCGGGTATGCACTTCGCGCAGAAACTGTGCCGGCCGGTACAGCCGGTCAATGAGATTGGCCGCCAGAATCAGGTCGAATCCGCACAGCACGTCTTTCAGGTTACAGGCATCGCCCTGCATGAACTCCACGCGCTCGCGCTCCGCATCCAGCCCCAACGCCGCCAGTTCGCGCTGGCGATAACTATGCAGTTCGCCCTCATCCACCAGTCTGTAGCGCAACACGCCGCTGTGCGCCAGCGCCGCCCCCATCTGAATGAAACGTGCAGAGAAATCCACGCCGACCACCCGTTCGAATGCTCGCGCCAGCTCGAAACTGGCGCGGCCCACCGCACAGCCCAGATCGAGCGCGCGACGCATGGGTCGACCCTGCATGGCCTGCACGGCGATGCGCGCCATTTCGCGCGGGAAGTTCGCCACGCCGAAATATTCATCGCCATAATGAAATTCGGCATATTCCGACAACTGGCGATCGGTTTCGTAATACGGGTCGGGTGCCCGCGCCGGCATTGCGCCCACCACGTAACGAAAACCGGCATGCTGGAAGAAATGACGGCGAAAGGCATAACGCGCTGCATGACGCGCCTCGTTGCCACACGACACCCACGAACCGCCCTTGATGAGATTATGCCGGCCATCAAACGTCGGCACAGTGAAATCGTCGTAATACGGATGCACCGCAAAACCGTCGAACGGATAGATGGGCGTTTCGGTCCATTGCCAGACATTGCCGATAATGTCGAACAGTTCCCCCTGGGCAAACAATGTTACCGGACACGACGACGCCCAGTGATCGAGATGCACATTGGCCGCAGCAGGCGCATCGGCCGCCAGTTCGCCCACCCCGGCGACATCGAGCAGGCGGTACCACTCGTCCTCGGTCGGCAGGCGAACCAGTTCGCCGCCCTGTGCGGCGCGCCAGCGACACCAGGCACGCGCCTCATGGCAATTGACCTCCACCGGCCAGTCCCACGGCATGTCGACTTCCTCGGCCAGCAGACGCAGCCGCCAGCGTCCCTGCTCGTGGCGCCAGAATTCCGGATGTCTGGCGTGGGCAAACTGACGCCATGACAACCCTTCTTCGTCCCACCACGCATCCTGCCCGTAGCCATCCGCCTCGACAAACGCAAGGAACTGCGCATTGCTGGTGAGATGCCGCGCTGCCTGGAAGGCTGGCAGGTGCGCCTCGTGTTCGCCGTATTCGTTGTCCCAGCCGTACCAGACATCGTCACGCGCCTTGCCGATGCGCACCGTACCGGGCGGAATCTCCACCCGCGACTCGCGCGGCAACTCGCCCGTGAGCCGACAGGCCGGCCAGGCCGGGTGCGGTCGAACCCATTCCAGCCGCTGCTGGCGAATCAGCACCGAAGAAGTCTCCAGGTGGATCCGCTCATGTTCGATACCCATCAGGATCGCCCACCAGCGGTGGTTCCAGTCGATCGGCAACTGCAGCGGCGTCCTGGCAATGATCGCATCGACCGCCTCGCGCAACTGGTCGCGATAGGCTCGCACCGCCGCCACCGCAGGCCAGTCGTAATGCGCCTCATCGAGATCGTCCCAGCTCATCTCGTCCACGCCGACGGCAAACATCGATTCGAACCCCGGGTCGATGCGCTGCTCCAGCAAACCGGCGATCAGCAGCTTGTTGACGAAGAATGTCGCGGTATGACCAAAATAGAAAATCAGCGGATGCCGCAGGCGAATCGGTTTGTGGTAGTACGCTTCGTCACAGGCCAGCAGTTCGAACAACTGTTCGTAGCGCGAAAACGTCTCGTGGAAATACGCACGCACGTTCTGGCGCACGGTTTCGGCATCTGGCCCGTCCAGCCGCGGGCTGCGCGGAAATACAGGAGGGTGGTAACGGTCCACGGCTGACTCCGGTTGCAGATAACTGCCGAAGGTTAACGCGCCCGGCCCCAGGCGGCAAGAGGCAAATCACGTCTGTGGCGCATGGCCTCAGCCAGCCGGTTTCAACGGGTTGCGCTGTCCGCCTGCGCCTGCCATGCCCGCCAGCGCCGGTCGGTCCAGACCATGCCCGCCGCCAGACACAACGGCCAGGCGAATGCCAGCACCCGCCATGCCGGCACGCGCCAGGCAAGCAGCGCCAGCGCCGCACCGCACGCCATCAGCGTCCACGCCACGAGCGCCATGCGCCGGTGGCTCCAGCCCATGCGGATCAACCGCTGATAATAATGTTCACGATGCGCCTGCCACACTTTCTCGCCACGCAACCCGCGCCGCAGCAAGGTCACGCTCGCATCGGCAA
>JAJXUP010000096.1 GCA_021782795.1 Pseudomonadota bacterium
CCTGTTCCGCATGGATTCCGGTGTTTCGCCATTTTCCGTACACTATCCTGCTTGCGCTCGCGAGCATGTCAAACGGTCTGGCGAGCCGTGGGGCCGGCGCTCGGGATGTACTATTCGGTTTGAAAGCCGCCGCGCCGCAGCGTAAGCACCAGTGTGTCACGGTGCGCCGATTCGCCCTGGGGCTGGATGGGCGTCGATTCGTGGATCATGCGTACGTCATCGAGCAGCAGCAGCGTCCAGTCTTCAAGCAGCGTAAAGCGTTTTCCGACGCTCGATCCGGCTTCGAAAATCCGGCTTTCACCGCCGATGACGTTGTGCCGGTCCACCAGCAGGATGGCGACGAAATCCACGCCATCGCGGTGCGCGCCTTCTGGCGTCGGCCGGCCGATGCCATCGGTAGTGTCGATGCGGAACTGATGCGCTTCGACATACCACGGTTGCTGGCCGCGCAATGCATCGCAAACGGCGCCGACGCCGCGCAACAACCTGTTCCAGGCCGGTTGTGCGATGGTATCGGCTTCAATGGGTTCGAACATGCGGCGAATTCCGCCATGCAGGGCATTGTATTCGAGCGGTTGCCAGTGAAAGCGGTGCGGTGTCTGCTCGATGGCGCTGCCGTTGAGGATGAAGCACGAATGGCGGCGACGACGGTAGTGGCCGCCATCGCGCAGATAGTGGTCAGCCGGCAAGCGATCCCAGGAATCCGCCAGGGCTGCCAGTTCGGCAGGTGCATTGCCTGTCAGTTGCAGGGTATCGTGTGGTGATAAAACCGCGTATCCTTGCTGGCAAATGTCCTGAACGAAATGATCAGCCTGGCTGTAGTCGGGAGGAATGACGAGCATGACACGGGAGACTGGGCAACGCGGGGTAGGCGTCGAGTGTAGCAGGGTTTCCCGCGCCATGCCAGCGATCGTTGATGGAGCCGCCCCATGCGCAGCGTGAGCGTTCGATCCGGGGCGGGTGGTATTGCTGATGGCTGTTACCTGGGAGAAAACACATGCGTGCGCTGTTGACGATGATACTGATGCTGCAAACCACGATGGTGCTGGCGGATGGCTTCCGCGTCACCAGTCCCGATCTTCCGTCTGGCAACAAGATGATTCCACAGACGTTTGTTTATAACGGTTTCGGCTGTACCGGCCAGAATGAATCGCCGGCGCTGAACTGGTCGAATCCGCCGGCGGGCACCCGAAGTTTCGCGGTGATGGTGCACGATCCGGATGCCCCGACCGGCGGCGCCGGGTTCTGGCACTGGATTGTGGTCAATCTGCCGGCCACGATGACCGGTCTTGCGCGTGGTGATGGCGCCGTCAACAGTACACACCTGCCGCACGGTGCCATTCAGGTGCGCTCCGATTACGGTATCGAAGGCTGGGGCGGCCCGTGCCCGCCAGCGGGCGACCGGCCGCACCGCTACAATTTCACCGTGTATGCACTGAAAGTCGATCATCTCGACATCCCGCCAGGCGCCAGCGCATCTGAGGTGGGGTTCATGATCACCCAGGCAGCGATCGCCAGGGCAACGCTAACCGCGCATTACGCACGCTGACACGAAACACTACCGCCGCCCACATGGGCGGCGGTCTGGTTTGTGCAAGTGCTGCGTCAGAAACGTGCATCCAGCGTCACATAGTAATTGCGTGGCTGGTTCATCTGCATGGTCGTGCTGTTGTAATATGCCGTGACATAGCTGGTGTTGGTCAGGTTGTTGACCAGCAGCGAGAGCGTGGCATCCTTGAAGCCGAACGAATCACCCATTGGCGCATGCTTGAGGCGGTAGCTCAGGCTGGCGTTGACCGTGGTGTTTGCCGGCAGGGCGAGCAGCGTGTTGTTCGGATAGCCACCGACGCTGTAGTAGGCATTGTCCACGCGGATGGCGCCGATGCGGCCGGTCCATGCCTGATCCTGGTAAATCGCGCCTGCACTAGCCGTATAGTCGGGCGCATAGGGGAAAGGCTGATTTAGCGTATCGAAATGCGCATGCAGCCATCCCAGGTTGGCATACATCGACCAGTGATCGTCGATCAGCCAGTTGTTCTGCCACGAGATGCCTTCATTGACGGCCGAGCCGGCATTGGCCAGTTCGGTCAGCGTGCCGCTGCCACCGTTGCTGATGGTCGACGACAGGATGTAATTGCTGAAATTGAGACGGAAAGCGTCGAGTGTGCTGCTCCAGTTGCTGATTTTCCAGCGGGTGCCAGCTTCCCAGGTGTCGGCTTCTTCAGGCGCCAGATTCGGATTGAATGTCGAGGTGTAGAACTGGTTGTAGGCTGGCGGATTGGCGTTGCGCGTGTAATTGGCATATACCGACCAGTCGCGCGACAGCTTGTAGTTGATGCCGGCCGAAGGCAGCAGAATGCTGAAATTGGTGTCGAAGCTGTAGGGTTGACCGGCCGCCTGGGCGACGACGTTATCGAAGCTGCGTGTCATGTACAGATACTTTGCGCCCACCACCACATCCAGCGCAGGGCTGAAGTGATGGGTATAGTTGACGTAGGGTTCGGTTGTGTCGGTAGTGACGTACTCGGTGTAATTGGAGCCGACATAGCCGATGGTGGCGTCATTGTAGTAACGGTTGTCATGGGTACTGTCGTTGTGGTTGTACCAGACACCGGCTTCAAGCGTGTTGGCACGGTCGGACAGCAGCAATTTCAGCGTGTCGCCCCAGCGTTGGGTGACGTTGTAGGCATGATCGAGCAATACGTTGTTGGCAGACGGCGAAACGCTGCCATAGCCGCCGACGGGTTGCAGCAGGTGCTGGGTGTAGGTCGTGGCACTTGCGCCGAAACCGTTGCCGTCATAGCGGTAGATCTGGTTGGTGATGTGTGCACCTGGCGCAAGCGGGATGTCGAGCTTGGCATACATGGTCGAGTCGATGTACTGGTTGTAGTTATAACCCGTGTATTGCGTATTCGGAGCGCCACTGGTCAGATATGGGTTGCTGCCGAGCAGGTTGCAGCTATTGCCATACAGCGCCAGGCCTGCGGCCGTGCAGCCATCGTAGTAGCTGAAGGTTTCATCGTTGCGACTGTAGAACAGTGTCAGCGTAGCAGGCCCGATCTGGGTCACCGACTTGGCCAGCGTCTGGTACTGGGTGGCAGGTGTATTCTGGAAATATCCATCCATGTGGACGTTGTTCTGATAAAGCCACAGCGCAGTCGGCGCGCCCGTGTTGCTGCCCATCAGGCCGCTGTTGAACAGCATGCCGACATTGTGCTTGCCGAACGAACCGGCACCGAGCAGCGGTTCAACAAACATGTCGGGACCGGGATCGCGGGTGTAGGCTTGCACCGAACCGGCAAATGCGGCCTGCCCGGGGATGGCGGCCGAGGCTGCGCTCGAATAGTACTGGATGCCGGAAAGCAGGGCGGGCGGCACGAACTCGTTGGTATAAAAGCCATAGCTGTCATTGTCGTTGAGCGGCATGTCGTCGACGGTGAAGTTGATCAGCGTTTTCGGCAGACCGTTGATGTAGACGTTGTCGCCAGTCATGCTGTCACTGCCGGTCTGCACCACCACGTTGGGCAGCGTGGCCAGCGCCTGCGTGTACGAGGCGGTGGGTGGCAGCGCATCCAGTGCACCGGCAGTGATGTTGACTTGCGCCTGGCTTGCGTCCGGATTGAACAACTGGATATTGCGTGTCTGTTCGGCCGGTGTCTGCTCAACGTTGACCGGAGCGGGGGTGGCGAACATTTGTGGCGTGGCCGGCGCGCTGGCGCTGCCGGTTACGGTGCCGAGGTTGATGACATCATCCGCGACAGCCGGATGCGCAACGGCCACCATCAGGCCGGTGAGTGCGAGAAACAACCGGGTACGGTGATATGGCGCGTCCGGATTCGCGCTAACGGAACGTCGGGTCTGCATGCTTCAGCTCTCTGTCAGTTGTAATGCTGAGAGCGTAAGCAAACCGTATGATAAGAAGATGAATGGAATATTATCGATTTATGATGCAGCCGCCCCGGCACAACCGGGGCGATTGGCGGGTGCAGATGCAGCCGGGTGCGGATGCCGCGCTGATCTCAGGTGCGGATCGGTGTTTCGCCCGTGGTCTGGCGCTGGTTGGCTGGCAGGCGCAGCCACACGGTTTCGGGGCGATTCGGCGCGGCAGCAGGATGTTCCGCACGATGTTCATGGCTTGTTTCGGGCAGTAGCAGGGCCGGGTGCCAGTCCGCGGGCGTGGGGCGGGTCTGGAACGATGGCGCAATGCTTTGTGCGCGGGCGCCCGACGCCAGCAGCAGAGCGACGAACAGTACCGTGGTCAGAACGAAAGTGAACAGGTTTCGCAGCATGGTGATGTCGGCCTTTGGATTGAAGGGCGCCATTGGTGGGCCCTGCAGCAGAATTTGCTGACCATTGTGCCTGATTCTGGTGTACAGAGTATTTCAGTTCTGCAAAAGATTGTTACATCCTGTTACTGAATCATGGACTGCAAGACAGGACAAGACAAGTGCAACCACAGCACGTTTGTGCCACCTGCAACAATGGGTTGTGGTGCAGCGTGCCGATAGAGACGTGTTGCGCTGAATCTGCGCATTGGTGCGCGCATCGGGCTTTACAAGCGTGATGAGCCAATTTATAATGGCGGACTTTTGGGGGTATAGCTCAGCTGGGAGAGCGCTTGCATGGCATGCAAGAGGTCAGCGGTTCGATCCCGCTTACCTCCACCAAAATGGGAAAAACACGCTTTCGGGCGTGTTTTTTTTCGTCTCAAACTGTCTCAAACTGTATCAAATTATCATATAAATCAATTGATTGTCTTGCAACGGCAAAAAACACTGTCTCAAGCTGTCTCATGGTGTATCATTTTGAATCACGCATATTTGGGTACAAAATCCGGGTACAAAGCACCCCAAATCATGCTGTTTGGGTACAAAAAACTTTGAGATGGAAATCATATGCTTACCGACAGAATGATTCAAACGGCCAAACCTGGCGATCGCAACAGGAAGGTCTCCGACGGCGTTGTACCCGGACTGATTTTGTTCATACATCCGGCAGGCCCTGACCAGGCAGCCCGCGGGTGATCTTTGCATCAGCCACTGAACCCGTGTGGAGTTTGCCAGCCTGATTGCGCGCGAAGTCCGGTTGGGCGGACTTCCAGAGGTACCTTTGCAAGACTGTTTTGTCAGCAAAGTTGATCAGGTGCTTGCTATTCATCCCAGCAATCCGCGGCTGCGACCAAGGAAAAAGCCGCCTTTGATGCCATGTTAGCTAGGGCTTTTTTGACCACAACTTGACAGGCAATACCAGATTGGGTATCGTTCCTTCATTGTCGATTCATCCTGATGCAGCGAACGATTTGCGTCAGTTGATTGCAACTGACCAGTTTGCCGCCGGGAAGGTCGCCGCTTTGCTGCAACAGGCGAAGCACGATCCCGAAATCATCGCCACGTTGCTGGATCATGATTTTGGGGATGACCACTCGGCGGCTTATCACGTCAGCAAGTGGTTAACGTTCTGGAATGCGGGATACAACCTGTGGCGGTTAAAAATATGGATTGAACCATCGGGCAGCCTGCGCTATCGCATTGTATATGCCTATGAGCCGAGAACCCTTCGATACCATGTATTAGCCATCGTTCATCGCGACTTCGATTACCAACACGATCATGACATCACGCAACGCATTATCAAAGCCTACAGAGGCCTTGGCATTGCAATCCACTAGGCTTTTGGGGAAGGATCAACAGACAGGCACGGCCAAGCCAAATGTAATTTTTGCTGAGTTTGCGGTTCCGCCAAAACCGCTGGCAGTGCCTGGTGCCATTGACATCGATGAACTGGTTGCCGAGTTGGAAAGCCAGTCGCCAGAAAATGCCCACGCAATTGCCCAGGGGCGCCAGTGGGTTGCCGAAACTTTCTATGCAGATCGACCAAGCATTGCTCAACTTCGTCTCAAAAATGGATGGTCGCAAGCTGAACTGGCGAAACGGGCTGAAACCAGCCAGTCCTACATCGCTCGGCTTGAACTGGGACAGACCGACCCGCAGATGAGTACGGCACGGAAGATTGCCGATGCGCTTGGTGTTTCCATTGAGGTTTTCGCGCAAGCCCTGGAGGCGGAGGTAAAGGCATGAAAGAAACATCCGACCGCATTTTGACGGCGATCTACTGCGACGATATCCGCCATGAGATTGGCAACAAAATGTCATTCATGGGGTGTTATCAAAGCGAGTTATTCGTTCCGACAGCTCCCATCGGACTGGCCAAGCTTTGTGTTTATTTGACAATCCTCACGCCGAAGGCACGCCCCTTCAAATCACTGACGTTTCGGGTGGTGCTTGATGATCAGACGGAACTGGCTCGACTGGAAATCCCTCCCGAAGGATTTGCTGATTTGCAGGAAGTTCCAGACGATACGGCAACCCGGAAAGCCATAAACACAGCGATGGTGTTTTCCCCCTTTATCATTGAGAAAGCATCCGTCCTGCGAGTGGTTGCCGATACGGAGGAAGGCGAGATTAGCGGCCCACGATTGTTGATTAAAGTTGCCCCTGAAATACTTTCACCGATTGCGACCACGCCAGCGCAAGTGTCCTCCGAAACTGCTGTGAGAAAATCTCGACGGAAAAAAGCCACCAAGCTCAAGGAAGCAACAGATAACCCTTGAAGCTAAAAACGACCGTTGCCACGTTTGCCCATTACGGTATGAGTTGAGCAGGTTTCGCTGGGTCATTACAGGTCATTGCAAATTGATGCAGCCGCGGATGCCGGTTTGAATTTTACCTGATCCTGCTTATACTTACCCCTACATCATGCATCAGTGGAAGGATGTGGTTGTGGCGGAAGGGGTCAAGGAACAGGTGTTGCTGCTTGTCGATGATGAACCGAACATCCTGTCGGCATTGACACGGCTGCTGCGGCGCGACGGCTATCGCATCCTTACGGCGGACAGTGGCGAAGCCGGGCTGGATATGCTGGCCCAGCATCCTGAAGTGGCAGTAATCTTGTCCGACCAACGCATGCCGGGCATGACCGGGGTGGAATTTCTCAGCCGTGCCAAGGCGGCATATCCGGAGACTGTGCGCATGGTGTTGTCCGGCTACACAGAACTGGAGTCGGTTACCGATGCCATCAATCGCGGTGCCATCTACAGGTTCCTGACCAAACCATGGGATGATGACCTGCTGCGCGCCAATCTGGCCGAAGCGTTTCGCCACTACGGCATGGTGCATGAAAACCAGCGCCTCAATACGGCGTTGGCCCAGGCCAACACTGAGCTGGAAGATGCGAACCGCAAACTCGAGCACTACCTTGAAGTTCAGTCGGGTCAGATAGAACGCAATCTCGATGTGCTGCGTCTGTCGCAGGAACTGCTGGAAAATTTGCCGTTTGCCGTGCTGGGGGTTGCCGAGGACGGCATGATTGCCCTGGCGAATCAGACCGCACGAGACTGGATGCCGGGCGACTGTCAGTTGCTCGGCAGCAGTCTGACGTCCATCCTGCCGACCGGTGTCCTGCCGTGCAGCGAGTGTCAGCCTGCCAGGCGTGGCAGTGGCGACTGGAAGTCTGCCTGTCTGCAGAATGGCATGCCGGTGCGGTACTGGTGTCATACCATCGGACAGCACTGTCGTTCGCGTGGCTGTCTGCTGGTCATGGTGCCGGATACTGCGGCAGACGGCGATCCGGGCAGGAGCGCAACATGATCTCGCTGGATGCGATTGATACCATGATGGCGAGCCATCCGTTGCCAGCCATCCCGCTGGTGGTGCTCGAAGTGGTGCGGGGACTGGATGA
>JAJXUP010000005.1 GCA_021782795.1 Pseudomonadota bacterium
ATGCCGTAGCGGGGGTGAATGCTGTGTCGGCAAGGGTACACGGGAGAAAATGATGCGACTTTCGTTTCATGGTGCGGATCGGGGGGTAACCGGATCCTGTCATTTGTTGCAGGCTGGCGGATTGCGGGTGCTGGTCGACTGCGGCATGTTTCAGGGCGGACACGAGATTGATGAGGACAACGCCGCCGATTTCGGTTTCGATCCGGCATCCATCGACCTGTTGCTGCTCACGCATGCACATCTCGACCATTGCGGTCGCATTCCATTGCTCGTCAAGCGAGGGTTCCGGGGTGAAATCATCGCCACTGCGGCTACGTGCGAACTGGCGCGTGTGGTGCTGCTCGATGCCGCGCACCTGCAGGAAGAAGAAGCGGTCCGACATGCGCGCCAGGCGTACCGGCATGGACACGAACCTGCCGAAGCGTTGTACGGTCACCTCGATGCGCTGAATGCGATTGGTCGCTTCGGCCGACAGGCGGCATACGGTGAGGAGATTACGCTGGCGCCCGGGCTGACAGCCTGCTTCTACGATGCCGGGCACATCCTGGGCTCGGCCAGTATCCGCATCGAGGAACGCGCGCACGGACGCACGCATTCCATCCTGTTTTCCGGCGACCTGGGCAACAGCGGCCGGCCGTTGCTCAATGCCCCGGCCATCCCGCCCAGGGTGGACACGCTGGTGATGGAAACCACCTATGGCGACCGGTTGCACAAGCCGGTTGCGCCTTCGGTCGAGGAACTGTATCAGGCGATCACGGAAACATTCGAACGCGGTGGCAATGTTGTCATTCCGACGTTTGCTCTCGAACGGGCACAGGAAATTCTCTACTTTTTGCGCGAAGGCATCGCCAGTCGGCGGTTGCCGCGCAATTTCCCGGTATTTCTCGACTCTCCGATGGCCATTTCCGCCACTGACATTTTCCGTCACCACCCTGAGGCATTCGCGCAGCAGGTGCAGTCAGCGTTCGCCAATGGCAAGGATCCGTTTTCTCTGCCCGGGCTGCGCATGACGCGTGAAACTGCCGAATCCATGGCCATCAACCGTGTGACCGGAGGTGCGCTGATCATGGCCGGATCGGGCATGTGCACCGGCGGGCGCGTGCGTCACCATCTGCGTTACAACCTGTGGCGTGAGGATTCCTCCGTGGTGTTCGTCGGTTATGCGGCGCCCGGTACGCTGGCGCGTTTGCTGATTGACGGCGTCAAGCGCGTGACGCTGTTCGGTGACGAGATTCCCGTGCGGGCCAGACTGTTTACCATCAACAGTTTTTCCGCCCACGCTGACCGGGATGAGTTGCTGGCCTGGCAGCGCGCGCTGGCGCCGGCGCAAACCGTGCTGGTGCATGGCGAAGACGCGGTGATGCAGAAATTTTCTGCTGCGTTGCAGGATACCGAGGTGCACATGCCGCGTCAGGGCGATGTGATGAGCTGGTGAGTTGTGGCAGAAGTGATCCGATGAGTAACCCGATGACCGCCGAGACGCCGCCGTCAGACGAAGAACCGTTTTCCCGAGCCGCGCTGGATGCCCTGCCCGGCAGGGTGCTGCTGGAATTCGGCGCGGGCTGGTGCGGTATCTGTCGTGCGGCCCAGCCGCTGATCGGTGACTGGCTGGCGCAGCATGGCGAGGTGCGTCACATTCGCATCGAAGATGGCAAAGGGCGGCGGCTGGGGCGCACCTATGCGGTCAAGTTGTGGCCGACGCTGATCCTGTTGCATGAGGGACGGGAGATTGCCCGTGCAGTCCGGCCAAATGACCGCGACGCACTGGCTTCAGCGTTGGGCTGAAACGCGATTTGGCGCTGCTGCGGTGCCACCGAGAGCGACCGCAAGCCGGACGTAGTCCTGCGCCTGTTGCATCCGGGCCTGGGTTCGTTGCAGTTGTGCCTGCGCGATGGCGTGCTGCGCGCGCAACAGCGCCGGGCGGGCGACGGTGCCGGCGTGCTGGCGTGTTTGCGTCAGTTCAAGGCCCGCTGCCGCATTGCGTACCTCATCGTCGGCCAGCGCAAGTGTCTGGCGATCGTGATCGAGCGCTGTCAGCGCATCGGCGATCTGGCCGAACGCCTGCAGCACCGTTTGTCGGTACTGTGAGCGCGCTGCCTGCCAGGCGTGTTCGGCGGCGCGGTGGTGTTCGCGCAGCGCGCCGCCATCGAACAGTGGTGCCGAGATGCCGGCGGCAATCGCCCAGGCGTCGTTGGACAGGTTGAACAGCCCGGCCGGACTCAATGCTTCTTGCATCCAGTTGGCGCTCAGCGTGACTTGTGGGTACATGGCCGCCTTTGCCATGCCGGCCTCGGCCGCTGCGGCGTGCAGGTTGGCTGCGGCCACGAGAATGTCTGGTCGTTGCTGCGCAAGTTGCGACGGCAGGCTGGCCGGCGGCGATTCCGGCAGTGAAAAATCGTTCAGCGACAGCCGTGGGGGTTGCCATACGGCAGGCGGTTTGCCCAACAAGATCGCCAGCAGATGGCGGCTGCTGGCGACCT
Source organism: Pseudomonadota bacterium (assembly GCA_021782795.1). GTDB lineage: Bacteria > Pseudomonadota > Gammaproteobacteria > Burkholderiales > Sulfuriferulaceae > Sulfuriferula. Next base: position 2,481 of record JAJXUP010000005.1, read on the forward strand.
GTTGCTGCAGTCCGGGAATGCGTTCGCGGTCGTGGGTCCATTGCGCCTCGGCGTCGAGCGTTTCCTGACGGGTGGCTTCGCCTGCGGCGCGCGTCTGGTGCACCAGTGCGACGGCGTCACGGTCGGTGTCAGCCTGTTGCTGTGCTGCAGCCAGTGCATCCAGTCCGGCGGCGTAGTCGAGTGCGGTCAATGCAATGCTGGCCTGTATCTCCAGTCGCAGCGCATCGAGATTTCGCGCCTGGTATTCGGCCAGTGCCTGGCGTCGTGCAATGGCCTGGTGGATGGCGCCGGAGAAATCCGGTGTCCAGGCAATGGCGGGCCCGGCTTCATACCAGCTGAAGGGGGGGATGGTGAACTGGGCGGGTCCGAACAGCGCAGCACCATACTTCTGTCGTCCGGCCATGGCATCGAGCGACACCTGCGGTAGCAGGCCGCCACGTTGTGCTGCCAGCGCATGGCGGGCTTCTGCCAGCCTTTGCCGTGCCGTTTCGAGGTCGGCGTTGTGGTTGTCGGCTTCGCTCATCCAGTGGTCGAGCGTAGCGCAGCGAAAGGTCGTCCACCAGTCGCCAGTCTGCATGACAGCAGCCGTTTGCGCCTGTGACGCGGGCTGTTCGTCAGGGGCCAGCCAGGCTCGGGCCGGCGGGGACGTTCGCGCATCGGGCAGGCCGGGTGAATTGCTGCATGCGGCGAGCAGCAGGCTGGCCGTGCATGCCAGCGCCGTGGCCTGGATGTGCGGTTTCATTCCATCACCGCCAGTTCTGCCTTGGCCTGGCTGCGGGCAGGAGGCCGCAGCAGCACCAGCGTTGGCAACAGCAGCAGTGTGAGGATGAACATCAGCTTGAAGTCGTCGAGGTAGGCGATCATGGTGGCCTCGCGGGTGATCATGTGATCGAGCGCCAGCCAGCCACCCGGGCTGACGGTGGCGATGTGGCTGGCCGCCAGCGCAAGCGCCGGATGGTGCCAGGGCGCGAAATGGCTTGCCAGTCCCGCATGTACGGTTTGCGTGTTGCGTGTGAGCAGGGTTTGCACGGCGGAAATGCCGATGGCACTGCCGATGTTGCGTTGCAGGTTGAAAAAGGCGGTGCCTTCATTGCGCAGTGAGGTGGGGAGCGTGGCGAATGCCACCGTGGAAATCGGCACATAGGCGAGGCCGATGCCAAAGCCTTGCAGGATTCCGGAGACGACGATCGGTTCCTCGCTCATGAGCAGATTGAAATCCATCATCTGCCACAGCGACACCAGCATCAGCATCAGCCCCAGGCCAACGATCCAGCGTGCATCGATACGTCCGATCATCCGCCCGACCACCATCATGCCGAGCATGGTGCCGGCACCGCGCGGTGCCGTGACCATCCCGCTGGCAATTACCGGATAGGCCAGTTCGTTCTGCAGCATGGGTGGAATCAATGCCAGGGTGGCGAACAGGATGACGCCGATCATGAAAATGAATACGTTGGCGGTGACGAAATTGCGATCGGCGAACAGCGCGAGGCTGAGGAACGGCCGCGGGTGGGTGAGTGAATGCACGAGGAAACTGTACATGGCCAGTCCGGCGAGCAGGGCTTCGGCGATGATCTCCGGAGAACTGAACCAGTCCTTGAGTTCGCCGCGGTCGAGAAACAACTGCAGGGCTCCGATACCGAGCGCAAGCGAGGTAAAGCCGAAAAAGTCGAATCGTCCCGGCTGGCGCACGGTTTCCGGCATGGATGCCGACAAGCCGACAAAGGCAATGATGCCGACCGGAACGTTGATGAAGAACACCCAGTTCCAGCTGTAGTTTTCCGTGAGCCAGCCGCCGAGCATGGGACCGAGTACCGGACCGAGGGTGACGCCCACACCCCAGATCGACATGGCGCGTCCGTGGTGTTCGGGTGGGTTGATGTCAAACAGCACCGCCTGCGACAGCGGTACCAGCGCGGCACCTGACATGCCCTGCAGTACGCGGCAGAGGACGATCATGGCCAGGTTGCCGGATAGCCCGCATAACGCGGAACTGACGGTGAAGCCGACAATGGAGATCAGGAACACGCGCTTGCGGCCAAAGCGTCCGGCCAGCCAGCCGGTGAGCGGAATCATGATTGCTGCGGCAATGATGTATGAGGTCAGCACCCACATCATCTGGTCCTGCGTGGCTGACAGCGATCCCTGCATTTGCGGCAGTGCAACATTGGCAATGGTCGAGTCGAGCGCCTGCATGATGGTGGCTGCCATGATGGAAAACGTGATCAGCGGCCGATTGAGCGGTTTATCGGCCAGTCGTGCGTGCGGTGGATGGGGTACCGTCGCGCCTTCGCCGGCTTCCTCGATGCTCTGGTCGAGCAGGTCGTCCGGAGTCTGTGCCATGGTCAGAAATCTTCCAGCCGGCTGTGGCCAGTGTCGACGCTGACCTCGGCGCTCAGGCCGGTATGCACCGGGAGGTCGCCGTGAAAGTCATCGATGCGGATGCGAACCGGCAGACGCTGCACCACCTTGATCCAGTTTCCGGAAACATTTTCCGGCGGCAGCAGCGCAAAACTGGAACCGGTGCCAGGGCTAAGGCTGTCGACCCGACCATGGAACCGGCGGCCGGGAATGGCATCGATTTCGATGATCGCGGTCTGGCCCGGCCGCATGTGGGCCAGATCGGTTTCCTTGAAGTTGGCTTCGACCCAGGTCTGGTGGTTCAGCACCAGGCCGAACACAGCCGCGCCGGCTTTGATGTAATCACCACGCTGCAGATTGTCCACCTGGGTGACGATGCCGTCGTCCGGGGCACGGATGACCGTGCGTGCCAGATCGAGGCGGGCGCGGTCGAGTTCGGCCCGGGCCAGTTGCACCGCAGGCTGCTGGTCGACCGGCAGTTCCGGATGGCGGTCGAGCAGCGCCAGGGTGTTGTCACGTGCGTGACCGAGGACAGCGACCTGTTGGCGTGCGGCGTCGAGCGCATGCGCAGCGCTGTCCAGTTGTGCCGGCGAGGCGATGTCATGCTGGGCCAACTGCTTCTGCCGGGCGTACTCGCGTTGTTGCCAGGCCAGTGTTTGCCGGGCGGCGCGTAGTTCGGCATCGCGTTGATCCAGCGTGGCGCGGAGTGAGCGGATATGCAGTTGCGCGTCGGCCAGTCGGGCCTGGGCAACGCGTTCAGCGAGAACGAAATCGCGGCCGTCCAGGGCAAACAGCGGGTCGCCGCGTCGTACCGGCTGGTTGTCGTGTACGTAGACCCGCACCACGCGGCCGTCGATATGCGCGCTGACATCGACATGCGCCGCCTGAGTATAGGCATCGTCGGTCGACACCGAGCGGCCGCCGGCCAGATAGAATGCCGCGACGATAATCAGCACCAGCAGCGGGCCCGCGATCAGCAAGCGTCGGCGCAGCCGTTCGGAGGTGTTGTTGGACTTGCTCACGGGAGTACTCCGTCAATGGGTGCCGGCGCGTAAAGCTGCCTTGAGGCGATCATTGTAGCGAAGCTTGATTGCAAGGATAATACTCGATAATCCGAATGGATTATGTGTTTTTATCGAATAATCGCTGCCAGCGTGTCGGAGGGCAATGTGCGGGGTGCTGAATTCGCCGAATTGCGGGCATTCATGGAAGTGGCCGAGCATGGCAACTTCGGTCGTGCGGCGACCCGGCTCGGGCTGGCGCCATCGACGCTGAGTCAGACGATCCGGGCGCTTGAGACGCGGCTGGAGACGCGGCTGCTGCATCGCAGCACGCGTAGCGTTTCGCTGACCGAAGCCGGCCGCCATCTGCTGGAACGGATTCGCCCGGCGTTTGGCGAGCTGGAAGCCGCCGTGGAATCAATCAATGCTTTTCGTGCCGTACCGAGCGGTAATTTGCGCCTCAGCATATCAACCGTGCCGGCACAAATGATCCTGGCGCCCTTGCTCAGGGATTTTCTGCATGCCTATCCGGGCATCCGGCTGGAAATCGAGGTTGATCGCGCCAATGTCGATATCGTCAAGGGTGGGTTCGATGCAGGTATCCGTTACGGGTCGTATATCGCACGCGACATGGTAGTGATGCAGGTGAGCCCGCCGACGCGTATGTTGGCTGTGGCGTCCCCTGGCTATTTGCAATGCCATTCCGTGCCGACGCAACCCCATGATTTGCGCAACCATGATTGCATCCGCTTCCGTTCGGTCAACCGGCAGACGCTGGTGTGGGAGTTCGAACAGGCAGGGCGGCGTATCGAAGTCGATGTCGAGGGGCCGCTGCTGGTTAATGACGCGGACCTGCTGGTGCGTGCGGTGCGTGACGGCATTGGCATCGGTTACATGGCCGAGGCGTATATGCGAGAACACCTGCTCAGCGGCAGCCTGGTGCCACTGCTGGCCGACTGGGCGGTGACCATGGATGGCTGGTTCCTGTATTATGCAAGCCGGCATCATTTGCCAGCACCGCTGAAAGCGTTCATCCAGTTTTTGCGCGATCGACAGGTGGGGAACGGTGACGCCGGGCGTGTGCTGCCAGACTGACGGAGGGAGAAGCGCATGGGTGACAGGATACGGACGTGTCTGCGCGAAACGCGCTGGACTGTAACCGCCAACGTGGCGGGGCAGGCCTGTGATCGGGTGCGGCTGGCGGCGCAACAGGCGCTGGAGGCTCGGGGAGTGTTCCACCTGGTGCTGGCCGGTGGTTCCACACCGCGCGCACTGTATGCGCAACTGGCTGGCCTGCACACCGACTGGCGTGGCTGGCATCTGTGGTTCGGTGACGAGCGTTGCCTGCCTGAACACGATGCCCAGCGCAACAGTCGCATGGCCGACGCAGCCTGGCTGGCAGCCAGCCCCATCCCGCCCAGTCAGATCCATCGCATGCACGCCGAGCGCGGTGCGGTGGCAGGCGTGCGCGACTATGTCGGCCAACTGGCGGGAACCGAAACGTTCGATCTCGTGCTGCTCGGCCTGGGCGAGGATGGGCATACCGCCAGCCTGTTTCCCCGACGGTTGCCCGAGCCAGAAGATGCCGTGGCAATTGCCGTCATGGATGCACCCAAACCACCTGCCGAACGCATCAGTCTCAGCGCGCGCAGGCTGTCGGATGCGCGTGCCGTACTGTTTCTGGTGACCGGGGCGGGCAAGTGCGATGCAGTGTCACGCTGGCGGCGCGGCGACGCGATTCCGGCGGCCGAGATCTGTCCACCGCATGGTACGGTTGAGGTGCTGCTCGAGCCGGTGTGCCTCGCCGAAGCGCAGTCGCAGATCTGAGTCCCGGCCTCAGGCCGCGGCGGCCGTGGGTGCCGCGATCGTGGCGCTCGGATTGGCGCGTGCCTGATGGCGCTGGTCGATCCAGTTGCGTGCCGCAATGATGAGGCCAAGCCCGAAGAATGCGCCCGGCGGCAGGATCGACAGCAGGAACCCCGGATAGTCAGGAATGACGTGGATTACCCAGTGTCTGGCGATCGGGCCGAGAGCGAGGTCGATGCCCGATAGCAGGGTGCCCTTGCCCACCAGTTCGCGCAATGCGCCCAGCATGACCAGCACCACCGTCACCCCGAGTCCCATCATGAAGCCGTCCACCAGCGAGGGCAGCACCGGATTGCGCGAGGCGAATACTTCGGTGCGTGCCAGCACGATGCAGTTGGTGACGATGAGCGGGATGAAGATGCCCAGTACCAGGTAGAGCGGATGCACGAAGGCATTCATGCTCATGTCGATGATGGTCACCAGCGCGGCGATGATGAGGATGAATACCGGGATGCGCGTGTCCGGAGTCACGTGGTTGCGTACCAGCGATACGCCGGCGTTGCTGAATGCCATGACCAGGGCGGTGGCGATGCCCAGTCCGAGCGCATTGGTGATGTTGGTGCTGATGGCAAGCAACGGGCACATGCCAAGAATCTGCACCATGCTCGGGTTTTGTTTCCATAAGCCATTGACGATGATTTCACGGTAGGCGCTCATGACCGGACTCCCGGATGGGTGGAAAATAACAGTTGGTGGTGCAATGCTGCGTATTGCAGGGCATGATGCACCGCCTTGATGACTGCGCGCGGCGTGATGGTCGCGCCGGTCATGTAGTCGAACTGGCCGCCGTCTTTCTTGACCTGCCAGCCAGTCGTATCGGGTTGTTGCAGGTACTTCCCATCAAATATACGTATCCAGCTACTTTTTGCAAGTTCAATGTAGTCGCCCAGTCCCGGTGTTTCATGGTGTTCGACCACACGCACGCCGGTAATGCGGCCATCGGCGCCGATACCGACCAGCAGGTTGATCTTGCCACCATAACCGTCCGGTGCGGTTGCCTCCAGCACCACGGCCACTGGCTGGTTGTTTTCGCGGGCCTGCCAGCCCAGGCTGGACGGACCATCATTGTCGAGGAGCGGATCGGCGGGCAGGATGAACTGGTTGGAGAGCAGATCGTTGTTGTAACTGCCCCGAACCAGGGTTTCCGCGACCAGTTTACGTCGCGCATCGTCCTCGTTTTTCTGGATTGCCAGGTGCGTGGCATCGTAGACAAAAGCAAGCACGCCACTGCCAATGATCGCGTAGGTCAGCAGCAGGCCGGCCGAGCGCAGCGCGGAACGGATCGATTCGTTCATGTACGCTGCTCCTGCTTGTGGCCATAGGGCGGTGGCTGGGTCCAGGCGTCGACGAGAGGCACGGTGATATTCATCAACAGCACACCGAATGCCACGCCATCGGGGTAGGCGCCAAATTCGCGAATCAGGTAGACCAGCAGGCCGATGCCGGCAGCGTAAATCAGTTTGCCGCGTGGCGTCGTGGCGGCAGTTACCGGATCGGTGGCGATGAAAAATGCGCCGAGCAGGCTGCCGCCTGTGGCGAGGTGGAACCATGGACTGGCATAGTGTTGCGGCTCGATCAGCCAGAATATTGCGGAAACAAGCGTCAGTGCACCGAGCATGCCTGCCGGAATGTGCCAGGTGATGATGCGCTGTTGCAGCAGGAACAGGCCACCGGCCAGATAGGCCAGCGCAACATATTCGCTGCCCTTGCCGCCGATGGCGCCGAAGATGGGCATTTGGCGGATGGCGTCCACGCTGTGGTGCAGCTTGAGTTGGGTGCGCAGCGTGTCGAGCGGTGTGGCGCTGGTGATGGCGTCAAGTTTCCAGCCATCAGGCAGACCGCCGCCAAAAATGTAATGTGCCGCATCGGCCAGCGACAGGTGGTTTCCGGTCAGCAGAGCCGGAGCGGGCCAGTGCGTCATGGGCACCGGGAACGAAATGATGAGTACCGCGTAGGCCACCATGGCCGGATTGAAAATATTGTTGCCAAGTCCGCCGTACAGGTGCTTGGCGACGATGATGGCAAAAAAGATGCCGGTCAGTGTCAGCCACCAGGGCGCAATGGCAGGAATCGACAGTGCCAGCAGCCAGGCGGTCACCAGTGCGCTGCCATCCGCCAGGCCGACCGTGACCGGACGGCCGCGCAAGGTGAGCGCCAACGCTTCGAGGCCGAGCGCCGCAGCGCTGGCAAGTGTCAGCGACACCAGGATGGCGGGCCCGAACAGCCAGACCTGGACTGCAATGGCAGGCAGCAGCGCCAGCGCCACCCTGAACATGATGCTGGTGACACTGTTTCCGGTCAGGATGTAGGGAGAGGACTGCATGGTTTACTCGGTCGGGGAATGGTTCGGATCATCCTGCTTCTGGCTCTGGGTGCGTTCGACGGCAGCCTGGATGGCACTTTTGGCCGCGCTGGCATTCATGTCGGTGGTCGGTTTGGCAGCCGATTTCTGTGCCAGTCGGGCCAGGCGTTCCTGCTCATCGCGTTCCAGGCGGCTGAGGCGGAATTCGTGGCGTTCGCGCGCATGGTTGGCGGCGCGTTCGGCGCTGTGCTGCGTGGAAATCTCGCCCTTGGCATAGCGGTAGTAGTGCACCAGCGGAATATGGCTCGGGCAGACGTAGCTGCAGCAGCCGCATTCGATGCAATCGAACAGGCGGTATTGCTCCGCCTTGTCGAACCGGTCGTTGCGGGAAAACCAGTACAGTTCCTGCGGTTGCAGTTCGGCAGGGCAGGCGTCGGCGCATCGGGTACACCGGATGCATTCCTGTGCTGACGGCGCTGGTGGAAACAGCCGCCTTGACTCGACCAGTATGCAGTTGACGGCCTTGACCACGGGTGCCGAGTCGTCAGCCAGTCCGAAGCCCATCATCGGACCGCCGATCACATGACCGCTCACCGCTTCCGGATGGCCGCCGGCCAGGGCGACCAGGTCGCGTATTGGTGTGCCGATGCGGGCTTCGAAATTCTGCGGCTGCTCAACATTGCCGGTGACGGTGACGATGCGCGAGATCATCGGTTCGCCGAATTCGACGGCACGGTGAACCGCCAGTGCAGTGCCGACGTTGAAGGTGGCTACGCCGATATCGGTCGAGCGCCCGCCCGAGGGCACTTCGCGTCCGGTGATGACTTTGATCATCTGTTTGGCGCCGCCACTCGGATACAGCGTGGGAATGACGGCGATCTCCACAGCGATGCCGCAACGGGCTGCGGCATCGCGCATGGCTGCCGCAGCCTGTGGCTTGTTGTCCTCGATGCCTACCACCACTTCGTCCGATTGCAGCAGATGGCGCATGATGGCGGCGCCGCGCAGTATGCCATCGGCACGCTCGCGCATGGTGAGATCGTCGCACGTGATCCATGGTTCGCATTCGCCGCCATTGAGCAGCAGCAGGGGCACCTTGGACACCTTGCCCGGGTTGAGCTTGATGAAGGTCGGAAATACTGCGCCACCCAGGCCAGCGATTCCCATGTCGCGCAGCAGGTTGCGCAGCGTGCTGGGGGGGGTATTGAGATAGTCGGTCGGCGCATGCTCGATCCAGCGGTCCTCGCCGTCCGGCTCGATGTGGATGCACAGGTCGCGCAACCCGGAAGGGTGGGCCACAGGATGAAGTTCGATGGCGATCACCTTGCCCGATGTCGAGGCATGCACTGCGACAGAAACGTAGCTGTCGGGGCGGGCAATGACCTGGCCCTTGAGTACGGTGTCGCCGACGGCGACGCAGGGGCGTGCTGCTTCGCCGGTGTGCTGTAGTACCGGGATCACCAGGCGCTGCGGTAACGGCGCGATGGCGATGGGCCGCGTGCAGGATACGGTCTTGTGTTCTTCAGGATGGACGCCGCCGTGAAAGCGGTGCAGGGTGCGATTCATACCGGGATCAATGTGCGGGGGTCAGGATGGTGACGGGGTATTTCCATTTCCAGTTGGAAACATTTTCGCCGATCGGCACCATGTGGATGCAATCGACCGGGCAGGGGGCAACGCACAGTTCGCAGCCGGTGCATTCGCTGGCGATGACGGTATGCATCTGTTTTGCGGCGCCGACGATGGCATCGACAGGGCAGGCTTGCAGGCATAACGTGCAGCCAATGCAGACATTTTCGTCAATGATGGCGACGGATTTTGGTTTGGTTGGAGCAGCATCGTCGCCGAACGGCTTGAATTCCACGCCCAGCAGTTCGGCCAGTTTGCGAATGCCGGCTTCGCCGCCAGGCGGGCAGCGGTTGATGTCGGCCTGATGGCTGGCGATGGCTTCCGCGTAGGGGCGACAGCCGGGAAATCCGCACTGGCCACACTGGGTTTGCGGCAGGATGGCATCAATGCGTTCGACCAGTGGGTCTTCCTCGACACGAAAACGCACGGCGGCATAGCCCAGCGTCAGACCGAGCAGTACCGCCAGCAGCGACATGACCAGGATGGCCCCGATCATGGCTTGACCATTCCGGCAAATCCCATGAAGGCAAGACTCATGATGCCGGCGGTAATCATGGCGATACTGGTGCCGCGGAAGATGGCCGGCATGTCGGCGCCCTCAAGCCGTTCGCGCAGGCCGGCGAACAGGATGAGCGACAGCGAAAAGCCAACCGAACCGCCGAAACCATAGAGCAGCGACTGGACGAAATCGTGCTGCGCCTGCACGTTGAGCAGCGGAATGCCGAGCACGGCGCAATTGGAGGTGATGAGTGGCAGGTAGATGCCGAGCACGCGAAACAGTACCGGGCTTGCCCAGCGCACGAACATTTCGGTGAAACCGACGATGCCGGCGATGACGACGATGAATGATAACGTGCGCAGATAGGCGAGATCGGTGCCAAGCAGGTACTGGTTGATGAGATAACTCGTGCCGGAGCCCAGCGTCAGGACGAAGGTGGTGGCAGCCCCCATGCCGATGGCTGTTTCAAGTTTTTTCGACACGCCAAAGAACGGACACATGCCCAGAATCTTGGCCATGACGATGTTGTTGACGAAGACTGTGCCGATCAGAATCAGCAGGTAGTCCTGGATGTTCATGAGTGCCCGTTCGTGTGCTCAGTGCAATAAGACTGATTATCCGTCTTGCCCGCCGGTTTTTCAACACGCATATCAGTATTTCAGAGGATGTTTATCCGTTTTGTCGCTTAGCGGAGGCGGTGCCGGAAGAGACTGTTCACCGTCGAAACGGGGCAGGAAGGAGTCCGCTGGAGCAGGCAGCATGTTGCCCGGTTGCGGGTCAAGGCTGAAGTCATAAGGCTGGTCGGTCGACTGTGTGGCATCGAGCATATTGGCGAGGTGGGCCCAGGCGGCGAAGCCGTCCGGCCGGTGCGGGCCACTGCGACACGCCTGCACATCGAGCCACAGCAGAATGACCCGGTTTGCAGTGTAGCCCAGGCTCCACTGGCCGCAGCCGGATTGCCCGCTCAGCCAGGCTGCGCGGGCGCTGACCGCCGCAGACTGCAACGCAGGATGGTTACGCGGATCGGCGAGTAATTGCGAAAGTTGCGCCACGGCGTCGCTCTGCAGCGTCGGCATGCGGTCTGGCAGGCCACCAGGACGGAAGCTGAGCGGGGTCTCCACGCCATGGTTGGCCAGCGTCTGCCAGGCGCTGCCCAGGGCAAGCAGGTTGCCCACGATCGGCTCCGGTTGGCCGGGTTGTGCCAGCCCGAGCCCGAATGAAGGTAGCAGTGCGCTGAAAGCTGGCGCTGGCACGGCGTCGAGTACGCGCCATGCGGCCGGATAGTTGCCATCGGTCAGCATGCGTGCGACCGTTATTGTTGTCTGGGGTGGCTGTGGTGTTACGCCGGGGCTTGTTGCAGGGTCAGGCAACAGTGGCAATGGCGAAGCATCGATCATCTGGTCAGGCTGCAGCGTACCGCGTTCAAAGGCGAGTTCGACCAGTAGCGGCCATGCGGCCTGATCGAGCAGCCGTGGCTGCATGAGCGGATCGCTGCTGGCTGGCTGGGCATGTCGTGTCGCCCAGGCGAGGATTTCGCCACTGTCCGCCGAGATGATCAGTACCGCACCATCGCTGTAAGGCCCGTTTTGTGGCATGGCTTCGTTCAGCGCCTCAAGGGATGACCGTTGCAATGAACGGTCGAGACTGGTGACCAGCCGCTGACCCGGTTGCGCCAGCAGGTAACGGGCTGCATCCGATGCGAGGCCCGGTGTCTGTTGCAGGTGTGGTGGGTGTGTCAGGTAACGCGCAGCCAGGGCGCGAATATGCTGGCAGTCGGGCTGTGGTGCGCTCATGCGATGCGCGAGTGTGCAGGCGCGACTGGCGACCACGCTTGCGGGAACGTCCGGTCCACGCAACAGCGCGGCAAGCAGGGTGGCCTGGGCCGGGTCGATCGCAGAGGGCGTGGTGCCGAACAGCCCTTGTGTCGCGGCATGGATGCCGGTCAGGCCGGCTCGGAAGCGCGCCAGGTTGAGATAGGCTTCGAGGATCTGCGCCTTGTCCCAGTGTCGTTCGAGGGTTTGTGCGGCGGCGATCTGACGCAGCTTCTGCCGCACGCTCCTGCCGCCGGTTTCGCGCGACAGGCGTGGGTCGAGCAGGCCCGCCAGTTGCATGGTCAGGGTGGAAGCGCCGCGGTGGGTGTTATAGAACAGGTTTTCCCAGGCGGCACCAAACACGGCTTGCCAGTCGACACCATGGTGGCGAAAGAAGCGCTGGTCTTCCGAAATCAGCAAGGCCTGCTGCATTGCCGGCGACAGGCTGGCGAGTGGTACCCAGTCAAGCCGGCGGGCGCCGGGCGTGAGCCGTATTCTTTGCAGCAGTTGACCGTTGTGGTCGAGCAGATCGGCGTAGCAGGAGGGATGAGCTTCACGCACCTCGCTGAAGGCGGGCAGGGCCGCGACTGCCGGCAGCGTGTGCGCCAGTCCGGCAATCAGGCCGGCAAGGACGAGAGCGCGCGTACGCATTCGCCGACCAGTGCCGGGCCGCGGTAGATCAGTCCGGTGTACAGTTGTATCAGGCTTGCGCCGGCCAGGATCTTTTCGCGCGCGGCCTCGCCGTCGAGAATGCCGCCAGCGGCGATGATGGGCAGTTCGCCGTGCAGTGCGGCGGCAAGCCGGCGCACGATGGTGGTGGCATGGCTGCGCAGCGGTGCGCCCGAGAGTCCTCCGCTTTCCTCCGCATGGGGCAGGTCGCGCACGGCATCCCGCGCCAGCGTGGTGTTGGTGGCGATCACTGCATCGATACGGTGACGACGCAGCAGGTCGGCGATGGCCGACAGTCCGGGTTCGTCGAGGTCGGGTGCAATCTTGACTGCAACCGGCACGTAGCGGCCATGACGGTCGGCAAGGCGGGACTGAGCGGATTTGATGGCGGACAGCAGGCCATCGAGGGCGGGGGCAGCCTGCAGGTCGCGCAGGTTGCGGGTATTGGGAGAAGAAATGTTGATGGTGACGTAACTGGCCAGTGCGTAGACGGCTTCGAATCCGGTCAGGTAATCGTCGGTTGCGCGTTCGATCGGGGTGTCGGCGTTCTTGCCCAGGTTGATGCCAAGGATGCCGCGATAGCGGGCGGCGCGGACGTGCTCGGCCAGATGTTCCACGCCGTGGTTGTTGAATCCCATGCGGTTAATGAGCGCTTCGGCCTGTGGCAGGCGAAACAGGCGCGGTCGTGGGTTGCCTGGTTGCGGGCGGGGCGTGACGGTACCGATTTCGAGAAAACCGAAGCCGAGCGCGGCCAGGCCATCGATGCACTCGCCATCTTTGTCGAGACCGGCAGCCAGGCCGACCGGATTGGCAAAATGCAGTCCCATGACTTCGACGGGTGCGCCCTGCCAGTACGGTCGGGGCCACAAGGCGGTGAGACCGGCGCGTTCGGCCAGACGCAGGCCGCTTAGCGTGACCTGGTGTGCGGTTTCCGGGCCCAGCGCGAACAGCAGCGGGCGGATCAGTCGATACATGCCGTGTGCCGGGGTTCAGGCCAGAGCGGTCTGCAGACGCTGAATGGCGGATTCGAGCTGGGACATCGATGTGGCGAACGACAGCCGCACATAGCCCTCGCTACCGAATGCGGAACCTGGTACGACGGCCACGCCGGCCTGTTCGAGCAGGAATTCGCTGAATGCGATGTCAGTGGCTTCGGCAATGCGGCCTTCATGGTGCAGGCGATGGATGGCGCAGCTGGCATCGGGGAATGCGTAGAAGGCGCCGCCCGCATACAGGCAGTCGATGCCATGTATTTCATTGAGCCCGCCAACCACGAATTCGTGGCGGTTGCGGAAGGCTTCCACCATGGGTCGGATGCAGTCCGGGTCGCCGTTGAGCGCGGCCTCGGCAGCCACCTGCGAGATCGAGGTCGGGTTGGAGGTGGACTGCGACTGCACGTTTTCCATCGCAGTGATAAGTTCGACCGGGCCGGCGCAATAACCGATGCGCCAGCCGGTCATGGCATAGGCTTTCGACACGCCGTTGAGCACCACGGTGCGCGGATAGAGGTCAGGGCAGGCGTTGAGAATGTTGCAGAACGGCTGGTCGTGCAGCTGGATATGCTCGTACATGTCGTCGGTAGCGATCAGCACGTGCGGATAGCGGCGCAGCACTTCGCCCAGAGCGGCCAGTTCTTCCAGAGTATAGACGGCGCCCGAAGGGTTGCTCGGGCTGTTGAGGACTACGAGCCGCGTGCGCGGTGAAATGGCCGCGTCGAGTTGTTGCGGACTGATCTTGAATCCCTGCGCGATGCCGGTGTGAAGAAACACCGGCGCGCCGCCGGCCAGCAGGACGATGTCGGGGTAGGAGACCCAGTAGGGCGTGGGGATGATGACCTCGTCGCCGGGATTGATCAGTGCCTGTACCAGGTTGAAGAAGCTTTGTTTGCCGCCGCACGAAACCAGAATTTGCGCTGTGGCGTATTCAAAACCGTTTTCACGGCGGAATTTGTCGACGACGGCCTGCTTGAGCGAGGGCGTGCCACCGACGGCAGTGTATTTGGTGAAGCCGCGCCGGATGGCGTCGATGGCCGCATTCTTGATGTGTTGCGGGGTGTCGAAATCCGGTTCGCCGGCACCGAGGCTGATGATGTCGCGTCCGGCAGCTTTCAGGCGCGCAGCGCGCGCGGTGACGGCCAGGGTTGGCGAAGGTTTGATAGCCTGTACGCGGTGAGAGAGTTCCACTTTGAATTCGTCCTCGAAGTCGGCCGCCCGGCGGAAAAGCGCGCGACGGCGTGATAGTATGGCAAGTTCATGCGGTCACGTACCGCAAGATGGTTTTCATGGTTTTTGAACAGGGGGATTTTACCCGTGATCGCACTTTTCCCCAATAGTCCCTTCCGCCTGCATCAGCCATTTCCGCCCGCCGGCGATCAGCCGCAGGCCATCGAACATCTCGTGGATGGAGTGGAAGATGGACTGGCCTGGCAAACCCTGCTGGGCGTGACCGGTTCCGGCAAGACCTATACCATGGCCAATGTCATCGCGCGGCTGGGCCGGCCGGCCATGATCATGGCACCCAACAAGACACTTGCAGCCCAGCTGTATGCCGAAATGCGCGAGTTCTTCCCGGAGAATTCGGTCGAGTATTTCGTGTCGTATTACGATTATTACCAGCCCGAAGCTTATGTTCCGTCACGCGATCTGTTCATCGAGAAGGATTCCAGCGTCAACGAGCACATCGAACAGATGCGTCTGTCGGCCACCAAGGCGCTGCTCGAACGCAAGGACAGCGTGATCGTAGCCACTGTTTCGGCGATTTACGGCATCGGCGATCCGGTGGACTATCATCAGATGATCCTGCACCTGCGCCAGGGTGAGCGGCTCAACCAGCGCGATGCGCTGCAGCGGCTGGTGGCGATGCAGTATACGCGCAATGAAATGGAATTCCGCCGGGGCGTCTTCCGCGTGCGTGGCGACGTGATTGACATCTTTCCGGCGGAGAATGCCGAGCACGCCGTGCGGCTGTCGCTGTTCGACGACGAGATCGAAGCGATTGCGCTGTTCGATCCGCTTACCGGCGCCATTGAGCGCAAGGTACCGCGCTTCACTGTCTATCCGTCCAGTCATTACGTCACACCGCGCAGTACCACGTTGCGCGCGATCGAGGCCATCAAGCTCGAATTGCGCGATCGACTCGATGAGCTGTATCGCGACAATCGCCTGGTGGAGGCACAACGGCTTGAACAGCGCACGCGCTTCGATCTGGAGATGATGAACGAACTCGGCTTCTGCAAGGGCATCGAGAATTATTCGCGCCACCTGTCCGGTCGCAAGGCCGGCGAACCACCGCCCACGCTGATCGACTACCTGCCGGCCGATGCGCTGATGATCATCGATGAATCGCATGTCACCATCCCGCAGATCGGCGGCATGTACCGCGGCGATCGCGCGCGCAAGGAAAATCTGGTGCACTACGGGTTCCGTCTGCCTTCTGCGGTCGATAACCGGCCGCTGCGTTTCGACGAGTTCGAACGCATCATGCGCCAGACGATTTTCGTTTCCGCCACGCCCGCAGAATATGAGCGCACGCACCAGGCCCAGGTGGTGGAACAGGTGGTGCGGCCGACCGGCCTGATCGATCCGGAGATCGAAGTGCGCCCGGCCTCGACCCAGGTGGATGACGTGTTGTCGGAAATCCGTCGCTGTACGGCGCTCGGCGAGCGGGTGCTGGTGACCACGCTCACCAAGCGCATGTCGGAAAACCTGACGGAGTTTCTTGGCGAACACGGGGTGCGCGTACGTTACCTGCATTCCGACATCGATACCGTGGAACGGGTGGAAATTATCCGTGACTTGCGGCTAGGCATTTTTGACGTGCTGGTGGGCATCAACCTGTTGCGCGAGGGGCTGGACATCCCGGAGGTGTCGTTGGTGGCGATTCTCGATGCTGACAAGGAAGGTTTCCTGCGCTCCGAACGTTCGCTGATCCAGACCATCGGCCGGGCGGCGCGCCACCTGAACGGGCGCGCTATCCTCTATGGCGATCGCGTGACCGCGTCGATGCAGCGGGCCATGGGCGAGAATGAACGCCGCCGGGAGAAACAGCTTGAATTCAATCGTCAGCACGGGATCGTGCCGCGTGGCGTGGTCAAGCAGATCAAGGATATCATCGAAGGCGCGCGCGAAGGTGTGACCACGACGCATGGAGTGCATCGTGTGGCTGTGGCCGAGACGGAGGCCGGGTATCGCGCCCGCGACGAGAAGGCGCTGGCACGCGAAATCCGTCAGCTGGAAAAATCGATGCTTGAAGCCGCACGCAATCTGGAATTCGAGCAGGCAGCACGGTTGCGTGACGAATTGCGCCGCATGAAGGTGGAACTGTTCGGCGTGGAGGGCCAGGATGGCGCCGAGTTATTTCCCGACGGGCGCGACAGCGGCCGGGCAGCATAGCATGCCAGGCGTGATTCGCGGTCAGGGACTGTTCCCGTCGACAAGACGTACGACACGGCCATCGGTTTGCCTGGCCCCATCCCAGCCGGGTTGCATTTTCTTCGGTGCTCCATTGCCCTGTCGGGTTGGGTTTCGTGGCGCTGCCGACCACTGGTGCCGGCTGTGCCGTGATGCAACCCCTGTCGACAGCCTCGCGATTCGTGAGGGTCTGGATCAGCGCTTTTCCGGGAGGCGCATGAGCGGATACCGGCATACGCATGCGCCAGGCCCGCCCGTACTTGCCCCGGACGCCGCGTCGGGTTGAACGGCGATGCGTGCGGCGGTGCTGGCCTGTGTTGCGGGGGTGTGGGGGTTGCAACAGCTGGCTGCGCTGCCATCCATACGTTGGCTGTGGTTGTTGCCAGTCGGTGCGGTCAGCATCTGGATGTTGCCGTCCAGCGCGGGCTGGCAGGCGGCACGGCGGCTGGCATGGCTGTTGCTGTGTGTGGCGCTGGGATTCGGCTGGGCCCTGTGGCGTGCCGACCTGCGTCTGGCTGATGCGTTGTCGCCGCAATGGAGCGGCATGGACGTGCAGCTGGAAGGCGTGGTGGCCGGATTGCCGCAGGCGGGAGCGCACGGCGAGCGATTCGGTTTCGATGTGCTGCAGGTGCTGACTCCGGGTGCGGTCGTGCCGCAACATGTGCGGCTGGTGCTGTCCGGGCAGAACGGAAACTCGTCGGTGCGGCCTGGCCAGCGTTGGCGCTGGACGGTCCGGCTGTGGTCGCCGCATGCCAGCGAGAACCCCCATGTCGCAGATGCCGAAGCCGGCTGGTTTGCCAGCGACGTGCGCGCCTTCGGTGTGGTGCTTCAGCGTCCTGTCGCGGTGCTGGTCGATGCGCGCGCGCACCGTCTGGGCGACTGGATCGACCGCTTGCGTGCAGCCATCGACGCCCGTTTCGATCGTGTGCCCGGTACTGCGCCCTATGCTGGCGTGCTCAAGGCGCTGGCGGTGGGCGATCAGTCGACAATCAGCACGGCGCAATGGCAGTTGTTTCAGCACACCGGGATTGTGCACCTGGTTTCGATTTCCGGGTCACACGTGACCCTGCTGGCCGGAATGATCTATGCCGGCGTGCTGTGGCTGTGGCGCGCGAGCATGGGCCTGTCGAGCCGACTTGCGGCGCAGCGTGCAGCGGCACTGGGCGGTGCGCTGGCCGCGCTTGGCTATGTAGCGCTGGCCGGATGGGGCATTCCCGCGCAGCGTACGCTGGTCATGTTGTGGGTGGCGGCGCTGGCTCAATGGAGCGGACGCGGGCTGGCACCCACGCGCATGCTTGCTCTGGCACTGCTGGCCGTGTGCGTGTTCGATCCGTGGGCGGTGCTTGCGCCCGGATTCTGGCTCTCGTTCGGCGCGGTCGGCTTGTTGCTGTTTGTCAGTGCGGCGCGGGTCGGTACCGTGCCGCCCTGGCGGCAATGGTGGCGCGCGCAATGGGCGGTGACGCTGGGACTGGCGCCGTTGTTGCTCGGCTGGTTCGATCAGGTGTCACTGGTGTCGCCGCTGGCCAATGCCGTGGCCATTCCGCTGGTGGAAATGCTGGTGACGCCGTTGACGCTGGCGGGTTGCGTGCCGGGGTTTGATGTGCCGTTGCACTGGGCCGCGACGTTGTGCGGCGTGCTGGTATGGTGGCTGCGCCTGCTCGACCGCTGGCCCGTGTGGCAGCCTGCGATACCCGCAACCGGGGTGCTGGTGTTGTTGTTGGCGGGTGTGTTCTGGAGTCTGTTGCCGCGCGGCATGCCGGCGCGCTGGCTGGGCGGCCTTGTCTGGCTGCCCGTGCTGTTTGCGCCGGCTGCCCGACCGGATAACGGCGCCTTGTGGGTGGATGTGCTCGATGTGGGGCAGGGGTTGGCGGTGGCGCTGCGTACGCGCCATCATGCCTGGCTGTTTGACACCGGGCCGCCTGGTGCAGGGGGTGGGTCCGATAGCGGCGAACGCATTGTACTGCCCTGGCTGCGCGGCGAGGGCGTCGGTCGGCTCGATGCGCTGGTGCTGTCACACGACGACAATGACCATACGGGGGGTGCACGTTCGGTGCTGTCGGTGCTGCCGGCTGGCGAGGTGTTGACCTCGCTGCCGCGTGGTCATGGGGTGCTCAGTACGTTTCGTGGCACGGTCGTGCCCTGCGTGCAGGGCCAGACATGGGTGGCGGACGGGGTGCGTTTTGCCGTGCTGCATCCGTCGCAGCGCAGTTATGCCGACAGCCGTCTGCGCGATAACCACCGCAGTTGCGTGCTGCGCGCCGAAAGCGCCGGTGGCAGCGTGCTGGTGGCAGCGGATATCGAAGCTGCCGACGAGTCGCAGATGGTGGCGGCTTATGGCGCAGAACTGCACAGCATGCTGCTGGTGGCGCCGCATCATGGCAGCCGGACATCATCGACGACAGATTTTATTGCCGCTGTGCGGCCCGCATGGGTAATATTTACCGTGGGGGCGCATAACCGCTTCGGTCATCCGCATGGCGAAGTGGTGGCGCGCTATCGGGCACAGGGCTGTGCGTTGTGGCGCAGCGACCGTGCCGGACTGGTTGCCGTGCGCTTTTCACCGCACCGGCCGCCGCAGATTTCAGCCTGGCGCGTCGAGCACCAGCGCTACTGGATGGATGGAGTGAACGAACGATCATGGTAACCAGGCAGGACGGCCTGTCGGCGCCGGAACTGGCTGACTGGAAAGCATCGCTGGCACAACTGGCGGCGGAGTTCGATGCCGATGGGCTGGCACGCCTTGACGCGGTCGCGCAATGGCGCCTCGACGGTCAGGCATCGGCCATTGCCTGGCCCGATGCGCTCGGGATCGCGATGCTGGTCGCCGGGTTGCATCTCGATGCCGACTGTGTGGCGGCCGTGCTGCTGCTTGGTTGCGATACCCGGGATGCGCCACTGCCGGCCGAGGCGGTCGTGCTGGCGCAGGGTGTCGAACGGCTGCAGGATATTGGCGGGTTGCTGGCCGGAGAACGCCGTGACCGGCGAGATGCACAGGGTCAGGCGGAGAACCTGCGTCAGATGCTGCTGGCCATGGTTAGCGACATCCGGGTGGTGCTCATCAAGCTTGCCGAACGGCTGCATGCGCTGCGGCGCGCCATCCAGAGCAACGATGCTGCGCTGCAGCGCCAACTGGCGCTCGAAATGCAGGGATTGTTCGCCCCGCTTGCCAACCGGCTCGGTGTATGGCAGATCAAATGGGAAATGGAAGACCTGGCGTTTCGTATTCTCGATGCCGCCAACTACCAGCGCATTGCGCGCCTGCTCGACGAAAAACGGCTGGACCGTGAGCGTTACATTACTGCAGTGGTCGAACGGTTGCGCGCCGAGCTTGATGCAGCCGGAATCCGTGCGCAGGTGACCGGCCGACCCAAACACATCGTCAGCATCATCAACAAGATGAACCGCAAGCATCTGGATTTCGAGCAGATCTATGATATCCGGGCAGTGCGCATTCTGGTCGATGAGGTGCGTGACTGCTACGCCGCGCTGGGTCTGGTTCACCACCTGTGGCAGCCGATCGCCGGTGAATTCGACGATTACATCGCCCATCCGAAAAGCAATGATTACCGCTCGCTGCACACCGGGGTGGTCGGGCCGGAAAGCAAGGCACTCGAAGTGCAGATCCGCACCCACGAAATGCATCACCATGCCGAACTTGGCGTGGCGGCGCACTGGCGTTACAAGGAAGGCGGCAAATCCGACGCACTGGTCGAACGGATCGCCTGGCTGCGCACGATCCTGAGCTGGAAGGATGAAGTGGCCGGTCAGAACGAACTGGCGGGGCTGCTGCGCAATGAACTGTTCCAGGATCGCATCTACGTGCTGACACCGCAGGGTCGGGTCATTGATCTGGAGGCCGGCGCAAGCCCGGTTGATTTCGCTTACCACGTGCATACCGATCTCGGCCACCGTTGCCGTGGGGCCAAGGTTGATGGTGCGATCGTGCCGCTCAATACTCCGCTCAGAAATGGTCAGCGCGTGGAGATCCTGGCAGTCAGGCAGGGCGGACCGAGTCGCGACTGGCTGAATCCGGCGCTGGGATATCTGGCCAGTCCGCGGGCGCGCGCCAAGGTACGTCATTGGTTTCGTGCCGAGTATTTTGCCGAGCATGTTGCTGCCGGACGTGACGTGCTCGAACGCGAGCAACGCCGCACCCGTCTGACGGATGTCAGTCACGAGAAACTGGCTGCCCGGTTAGGTCATGCACGGGTGGAGGACATGCTGGCTGCGCTGGGCCGTGGGGAGATCGGCCCGCAAGTGCTGGCAGACGCCATGCGTGCACTGAGTCAGCCGATCTCGCCGCTGCGCGATACGACGAAAAACCGGCCACAGCCGGTTGCGGTGACGCAATCGGTTCTGATCGAAGGCGTAGCCGGGCTGCCAGTGGTACTGGCGCGCTGTTGCAATCCGGCACCGCCAGCGGGCATCGTGGCCTATGCCACCCTCGGCCGCGGCATGACCGTGCACCGACGCACCTGTGCGAACATGCTGCGGGTGGATGCCGGGCGCCAGGACCGGTTGCTGGCAGCGTCCTGGAGCGGCGAGACGCAACTGGCTCCTGCGGAGATCCTGGTGGAGGCGTTTGATCGGCAAGGGTTGTTGCGCGACGTGTCTGCGTTGCTTACGCGGGAGAAAGTGTTCGTGGTGCGCGTCAATACCGAATCAAGCGGCGACCTTGCGGAAATGCACTTTCAGGTGCACGCGCATCGGTCGCTTGAGCGGGTGCTGGAAAAGATTCGCAATCTTCCCGACGTATTGCAGGCTGTGCGGCTGAGCTGAAGGTGTGTCTCGACAAATCTGCGGCACCGGCCAGGGCTGCATTGCTCCGTGCTCGTCCGTTCGCCTGTCTGGTACCGTGCTCTTAAGTATTTATATCAATTTTCGTCAATTTGCAGATATTTTATTTTGCAAACTCCAGAAAAAAATTTTATTTATTTTTACTTAAGTTATTTTTAAGCAATATTGTTGCTTATTAAGCAATCCCCCTAAAGTTTTCTTCAGGCGGTTCGTAAATGGTTCAGATGTCGGTGATTGGGGTTGAAAGTTGCGATGAAAAAAGATGTGATTTTTTTTCAGGCAACCCTAAAGTTTCAGAAACTCCATCCGATAACTGCTGAAACGGGGCAATTTTTTTAATTGCTGCGTGTGCCGTAAATCCGGTTTTTTGGTTTCGCCGAGTCGGTGTCTGTCTGACATGAGATGCGTCCGGGGATAACCGTTATCAACAGCAACCGGATGTTTTTGTTGTTTTTTATCAGATTGTGGTTCTTGAGGCCAATAAAAAATTGGCTGTTTCTGCTCGTCTGTAGGTTTTTATCTGTCACGCCTCCCTCCCTGGTTTCGTACATAAAATACGGAATCGTGCTTATTTTCGCTTTTTTTCATCCGTACCAATATGCAGCCATGCCGGCGGAATTGGTGCGCGGTGCAAACCGGAATCGCTCAACAGGATTTGCATCCGCGTACTGACCGCATAAGACTTGTGCAGGATGATTTAAGGGGGAACGTGATGACTGCCAATGACCTGTTGTCCGAGATTCGCGACGCCAATCTGAATTACCTGATGCTGGCCCAGCAGATGATCCGTGCCGATCGTGAGACGGCGATTTTTCGCCTGGGCGTCGACGGTCAGATTGCCGAGCTGCTCGAAGGGTTGAGTAATGCTCAGCTGTTGCGACTGGCATCGAGCAACATGATGTTGGCGCGGTTCCGTTTCGAGGACAGCGCCATCCTGGGCATGCTGACGCATCCGCACAAGGATCGTGCTTTGGGGCATGCGCATTCTGCCATCCTCATGGCCGGTCAGCCGGTCGAAGAAGCGCACTGATACGGAGGCCGCCATGGCAAAAACCAGCGTCATGACCGAAGCCCAGGATATTCAGCTTGCCATCGACCTGATCAGGCTGGGCGCACGCCTCCAGTTGCTGGAGTCGGAGACATCGTTGTCGCGCGAGCGTCTGCTCAAGCTGTACAAGGAACTCAAGGGTGCATCGCCTCCCAAAGGTATGCTGCCGTTTTCTTCGGACTGGTTTCTGACATGGCAGCCGAACATTCATGCGTCGATTTTCATGAACGTCTATCGCTACCTGCAGCGTCACGCTGATGTGGACGGTATCCAGGCGATCATGAAAGCCTTCCGTCTGTATCTTGAGCAGGTCGACCCGGTGGCTGAGGGTGAAGAACCGGTGTTGTCGCTCACCCGGGCCTGGACGCTGGTGCGTTTCATCGACCACGGCATGCTGTCGATGGCGCGTTGCGACAAGTGCGGCGGCCATTTCGTGGTTGACCGCTTCGATCTCCACGCGCATTATGTGTGCGGTTTGTGTCACATGCCATCGCGCGCGGGAAAAACCCGCAAGGCGCGCGAACAGACGGCGCTGCAGGCGGCGTGCTGAGTCGCGCATCGCCCCGGTGGCTGAATTCCGGGGTGGAAGCAGGTTGTCAGATTCTCTCAGGTTTCGTTTCATCCGCTGGCCCATGACACAGGCGCTGGCCATCCAGGCCGGCGTCGTGCTGTTTCAGGCGCTGGCCTGGTGGCTATGGTTGCACTGGTGGCCCAGCGCATCGCCTGCATTGGGGGTGGTTGCGCTGGTGCAGGGCGTGCTCTCGGCCATGATTTCTTTCTGGATCGGCATGGCGCTGTGGTGGTGGCTGATCCAGCTGACTTTCCCGCTGGTCGTGCTGGCTGCCGTGGCCGTGCATTGGCCGGTCGCAGTGTACGCCGGCCTGTTCAGCGTGCTGTGGCTGGGATACTGGCACACATTCCGCACGCAAGTACCCTATTACCCCTCCTCACCGGCAGTATGGCGCGCGGTGCAGGACTGCCTGCCGGCCGGGCGGCCATGTCGTGCGATCGATCTCGGCAGTGGCCTGGGCGGGCTGGTGCTGCACCTGGCGCGCACGCGCTCCGACTGTCGCGTCACGGGAGCTGAGCTGGCACCACTGCCGTGGCTGACGAGTCGGTTGCGCGCAATGGGGCTGCCAAACGTATTCCTGCGGCGCGTGGATTACCATTCACTGGATCTGGGCGAGTATGACCTGGTGTTTGCCTACCTGTCTCCTGCGGCGATGCCTGCGCTCTGGCGCAAGGCGCAGCAGGAAATGCGGCCGGGCAGCGTGCTGCTCAGTTATGAGTTTGTCATCCCGGATCAGCCGGCAGATCGTCAGATTCACCTGCCAGGCATGCATTCCTTGCTGTATGCATGGTATATTTGACGCGTTGTAGGGGAGATTGCTGTCATGCAGGCCGGTACGGCAATGCCTGCAGAAATGACCGGCGTTGAACGGGGAGTGCTGAGTGTTTGTCATTATCGGTTATGCAGTGGTGCTGAGCGCGATATTCGGGGGATTTGCGCTCGCTGGCGGGCATCTTGCGGCATTGTTGCAGCCGATCGAACTGCTGATGATTTTTGGCGGCGCGATCGGAGCGTTTTTTGTTGGAAACAACAACAAGGCTGTCAAGGCTACGGTCAAAGCCCTGCCTACGGTTTTCAAGGGGTCGGCCTACACCAAGGCGTTGTATATGGATTTGCTGGCCCTGCTCTACGATCTGTTGACCAAGGTGCGCAAGGAAGGGTTGATGTCGATCGAAAACGACGTGGAAAATCCGGAGAGCAGCCCGTTGTTCGGCAAGTACCCGAATGTGATCAAGGATCACCACGTGGTCGAATTCATGACCGACTACCTGCGCCTCATGGTGTCCGGCAACATGGATGCGCTGCAGATCGAAAACCTGATGGACAACGAACTGGAAACGCATCACCACGAAGGGGCGGTGCCGGTGCATGCGCTAAGCAAGCTGGCCGACGGACTGCCGGCTTTCGGTATCGTGGCCGCGGTCATGGGGGTGGTGCACACCATGGAGTCGGTGGGCGCTCCGCCGGCCGAACTGGGCATGCTGATTGCGCATGCGCTGGTGGGTACTTTCCTCGGCATTCTGCTGTCCTATGGTTTTGTTGGTCCGCTGGCCGGGTTGCTGGAACAGAAACTCGACGAATCGAGCAAGATGCTGCATTGCGTGAAGACGACCCTGCTGGCCAGCCTGAACGGGTTTGCGCCTTCGCTTGCGGTCGAGTTCGGTCGCAAGGTCCTGTACTCGACCGAGCGTCCCGGTTTTGCCGAGCTGGAAGAGCATGTCAAGAGAAAATGAGGCCAAGGGCACCGGCTACGGGGTGCCGTGCAGGGTATTTTTGGGGGTGAATGGTGGCTGAAGCCCGTCCCATCGTCGTCAAGCGCATCAAGAAGGTGGCTGGTGGTCATCACGGGGGGGCATGGAAGATCGCGTACGCCGACTTTGTCACGGCCATGATGGCGTTTTTTCTGTTGATGTGGCTGCTGGGTTCGACGACAAAAGGTGACCTGAAAGGCATCGCCGATTATTTTGCCACGCCACTCAAGGTGGCGCTGGAAGGCGGTTCTGGCAGCGGCGACAGTTCGAGCATCATCAAGGGGGGAGGGAAAGACCTGACGCGGGATTCAGGTCAGGTCTCCAAAGCATCCAACCCCAAGATCAAGAAGACGATCGACCTGAAGGAGGCCAAAGCCGATCTCGAACACATGGATCTGGAGCGCCTCAAACTGCTCAAGTCACAGATTGAACATGCGATCGATGCCAATCCGGTGCTCAAGCAGTTCAAGAAGCAGATGCTGCTCGACATCACTACCGAAGGGTTGCGCATCCAGATCGTCGATGAACAGAACCGGCCAATGTTCGCTTCGGCGCGGGCTGAACTCGAACCGTATACCAAGGATATTTTGCATGCCATCGGCCAGATGCTCAACAACGTGCCCAACCGTATCAGCCTGACCGGACACACCGATGCGACGCCTTATGCCAATGGCGGTACGTCTTACAGCAACTGGGAGTTGTCGTCCGACCGCGCCAATGCGGCACGGCGTGAACTGATCGCAGGTGGCATGGACGAAGGCAAGGTGCTGCGTGTGGTGGGCATGGCTTCGGCCATTCCTCTCGACAAGAGCAATCCTTACGATCCGGTCAATCGGCGCATCAGCATCATCGTGCTCAACAAGAAAACCGAGGATGCTATCGTGCGCGATGGCGCGGTACTCAATGCCAGCAATGGCAAGGAGGTATCCGCGGGACTGAAAGTGAACACAGTGGCCGGCGCAGTGAGCGTTGCGCCCGGTAAAAGCGCCCAGTAGGCGCTGCCAGCCGGGCGATTCACCGGGAGCCGTTTTGCTCAGCCGGGTGTTGTGACAATGAATTCGAGATTGTCGATGAGTCGGGTCTCGCCCAGACGCGCAGCGCCGAGCACGACCAGATCGCGCGTTGCCGCTTGCGGTGGATCGAGCCTGCGGTCACGGACGCGGATGTAGTCGGGCTGCCAGCCTGCGGTCGCGAGTGCGGCTTCGGCTTCGTTTTCCAGGCGGGTCAGGTCGTGCAGGCCATGCCGTTGAACCTGCGCGGCGACAGATGTCAGCGTGGCGTAGAGTTGTGCTGCCTGTTCGCGTTGCCCGGCACTCAGGTACTGGTTGCGTGACGACAGCGCCAGGCCATCGTCGGCGCGCAGCGTTTCCCCGCCGAGGATCTCGATCGGCACATTGAATGCTTCTGCCATCAGCCGGATCAGCGTCAACTGTTGGTAGTCCTTTTTACCGAAGCAGGCCATATCGGGCTGCAGCAGTTGCAGCAGTTTCATCACGATGGTGGCGACGCCGCGAAAATGTCCCGGACGGCTGCGGCCGCACAGATCCTGTGCCAGTGGCGGCAATTCGATGTGACAGGTTTGCGGTATCGGAAACAGGGTGGCTGCATCCGGGGCAAACAGCAGCCCGGTGCCGACAGACTCGAGTTGTTCGATGTCTGCGGCAAGCGTGCGTGGATAACGGTCGAAATCCTCACCCGCGCCAAATTGCAGCGGATTGACAAAAATGCTGACGGCAACATGCTGCGCATGCTGCTGTGCCAGTCGCACCAGCGACAGGTGGCCTGCGTGCAGATTGCCCATGGTGGGCACGAAGCCTAGCGGGCCGGTCAGTTGCCGCCGCCATTGGCGTAGTGCGGCGATGTCATGTATGACCTTCATGTCGCAGTGGTACCGAAGCTGTGCGCAGTGGTGGGAAAGTCGCCCTGCTTGACAGCGCGAACATAGGCTGCCAGCGCCATATCGAGGTCACAGCCGTCGGTCATGAAGTTTTGCGCAAAACGCGGTGGTTTCCCCGGGGTAATGCCCAGTGCGTCATACAGCACCAGCACCTGACCGGAACAGTCGGGGCCGGCGCCGATGCCGATCGTAGGCGCAGTGGTCCTGGCGGTGATCTGGCTGGCAAGCGGCGCGGGTATGGCCTCGAGCACGATCATGCCCGCGCCACACTGATCGAGCTGCACTGCGTCGCTGATCAGTTGCTGCGCGGCGTCGTGCGCGCGCCCCTGCACCCGGTAACCTCCGGTGGCATTCACGGACTGCGGTTGCAGTCCGATATGGCAGCAGACCGGAATCCCGCGAGCGGTGAGGAAAGCCACGGTTTCGGCCATGATCGCGCCGCCCTCGAGTTTGACGCAATGTGCGCCAGCGGCCAGCAGGCGCGTGGCAGATTGCAACGCTTGCGCCGGATGCTGCTGGTAACTGCCGAAGGGCAGGTCGGCGATGATGAAGCTGTGACGGGCCCCGCGTGCTACTGCCGCGGTATGGTAAGCCATTTCATCCAGACTGACCGGCAGCGTCGAGGTCTGGCCCTGGATGACCATGCCGAGGGAGTCGCCTACCAGTATGGCGTCGATGCCCGCGGCTTCCACCCGGGCGGCGAAGCTTGCATCGTAGCAGGTGAGCATGGCCAGTTTTTCGCCATCACGCGCACGCCGTTGCAGGGAAATCAGGTCGGACATGGCTGCTCTCCGTTACAGGGACTGGTTGAAAAATTCCCGCGGGCTGCGCATGTTGGCAATATGCTGCATGAGCAGGGCAAAATGACTGTCGTCGTCGACGAAATTGAAGCGCTCGCAGTTGACGATCAGAAGCGGTGCGCGGTCATACTGGTAAAAATACTGGGTATAACGGTCCGACAGACGGGCGAGGTATTCGGACCCGATCTGTGTTTCGTAGCCAATGCCACGTTTGCGGATGCGTTCCAGCAGCACGGACGGCCGTGCCTGCAGGTAAATGACCAGGTCCGGTGCCGGCGCTTGCAAGCGCAGCTCGTTGTAGATGGTCTGGTAGAGGCGGAATTCGTCGTTGTCGAGGTTGAGTTCGGCAAACAGCGGGTCCTTGTCGAGCAGGAAATCGGCAACCCGTGCACGATGGAACAGATCATGCTGACGGATCTCGTTGACCTGAGCACTGCGCTGGAACAGGAAGAACAGTTGCGTGGCCAGCGCATAACGCGCCGGCTCACGATAGAAGCGGGCGAGGAACGGATTTTCGCCCGCATTCTCCAGCAGCAGTTCGGCGCCGAGGTGGGTGGCGAGCCGCTGACTGAGACTGGTCTTTCCTGCCCCGATCGGGCCTTCGACGGCGATGTAGGGTGATTGGTCGATAAGGCTCATGTAGCGATTTCGTCCTGTTCGAGCCGGACAATGGACTGCTGGCCGACTGCGGCCAGGAATCTGCTGGCCGCCCCCAGTCCCGGAATGACGGCATCCGGTGTGATTTCAAGCAGCGGTAGCAGCACGAACGCACGTTCGTGCATGCGCGGATGCGGCAGCGTCAGCTGTTCGTCCTGCCAGGTGAGCTGATTGTACAACAGGATGTCGAGATCGATGACGCGCGGCGCATTGCGAAAGCTGCGCTGACGCCCGCTGTGCTGTTCGATGTCAAGCAGGGCCCTCAGTAGTGCAGGCGGTTCGAGACGCGTATGCAATCGTATGACGGCGTTGATGAAATCGGGCTGGTCGGTATGCCCGACGGCCGCGCTGCGATACAGTGAGGACACGGCCGTGATCTGTACGCCGGAAAGCCGGGCGATGTTGGCGATGGCTGTGCGGATCTGCTGGCGTGGGTCCGACAGGTTGCTGCCAAGCGCAACGTGGCAGGTGGCGCCGGATGGCGTGACGTCAATCATGGGCGGGTGGCGATTCGACGGGCCGGTTTGCCGATGGCTTGCGTCGACGCCGGCGTCTGGGTGCCGCAGCCGGCGCCAGTCCGGCGATAAGGTTGGCGCGCAGTGCGTCGTCGGCGCTCTGGAACTGGGTCCACCAGTCGGCCAGATCTTGCGCTGCTTCGCCACTTTCGGCGCGCAGCAGCAGGAAGTCATAACCTGCGCGAAAGCGCGGATGCGCGAGCAGCCGCCAGGCGCGCCCGCCAGTGCGCTGGGCAAAACGCGGTTGCAGACTCCAGATTTCCTTGATGGTGCCGTCGAGCCGGCGCGGAATTGCCAGCGCTTCACGCTGCTTGTCGAGAACCTCTTCCATGGCAGCAAACAGTGCAGGCATTTCATTCTCGCCGGCATCGAGATGGGCGCGCTGGCGTTCGAGCACTTCGTGCCATAACAGGGCAGCAAACAGGAATGCAGGCGAGACAGGCTTGCCGGCCTGGATGCGCAGATCGGTATTGTGCAGCGCTGCGGTAAGGAAGCGGCTGCCGGTTTCGTCGCCAAGCAGCTTGTCGAGCATCGGCAGCACGCCGTAATGCAGTCCTTCGGCCCGCAACTGGTGCACGGCGCGCAGTGCGTGACCCGACAGCATCAGCTTGAGCATTTCGTCGAACAGCCGTGAGGGGGGCACATTGGCGAGCAGTTCGGCCAGTTCCGGCATGGGCGCGCGCGCGGTCTCGTCAATGTGGAAATCCAGTTTGGCGGCAAAGCGCGCCGCGCGCAGCATACGTACAGGGTCTTCACGGTAGCGCGTGCCCGCGTCGCCGATGATGCGCAACACTTTGTTGCGGATGTCCTGAACGCCACCGCGGTAATCCCAGATTTCTTCTTTGCCCGGATCGTAATACAGTGCGTTGACGGTGAAATCGCGGCGTTCTGCATCGCTTTCCTGGGTGCCAAACACATTGTCGCGCACGATGCGGCCGGTGTCGTCGGTGACATGGGCGCCTTCGCCCTGTTCGCCCGCTGCGCTGGCGCGGAAGGTGGAGACTTCGACGGTTTCGTTGCCGCACAGCACGTGTACCAGGCGGAAGCGCCGACCGATGATGTGTGCGCGGCGGAACAGGGCGCGGATCTGTTCCGGCGTGGCATCGGTGACCACATCGAAATCTTTTGGCGTCTTGTCAAGCAGCAGGTCGCGCACTGCGCCACCGACGATAAACGCCGCATGACCATGCTGCTGCAGCGTTTCGGTAACTTTGAGCGCGCACGGCGAGATGCGTTCGCGGGGCAGGCCATGTTCGCTGGCGGGAATGCGTTGCAGGCGCGATTTGCGCGGTGCTCTGGCGGTGGAGCCCAGCAATCGGGAAATGAAGCGTTTGATCATGGAGGCGGTCGTGAGGTCAGGCACCGTGCAGTTCAAGCAGTGGCCAGCGGTTCCGGGTGGCATGCTCGCGCAATACCGGATCGGCATTGACGGCAACCGGATGGCTGACTTGCTGCAGCAGCGGCAGGTCATTGTGCGAATCGCTGTAGAACCAGGTTTCGTCGAAACGTTCGAAAGGCTTGCCCTGTTCGGCCAGCCACTGGTGCATGCGCGCGATCTTGCCTTCCCGAAAACTCGGGAGGCCGGATACGCGACCGGTGTAGCGGCCGCCCGCCTGTTCCGGCTCGGTGGCGATGAGGTGCTCGACGCCGAACTCGCGCGCGATCGGCCGGGTGACGAAGCTGTTGGTGGCGGTGATGATGGCTACCAGATCGGCCTGGTCGAGTGAGCGTGCGACCAGTTCGCGCGCCGCAGTCGTGATCATGGGCGCAATGTGCTCGCGCATGAACTGCGCGTGCCAGGCGTTGAGCTGTTCCGGCGCGTATTGTGCCAGCGGACGCAGCTGGTGGTCGAGAAAGGCGCTGATGTCCAGCGTGCCCAGTTTGTACTGTTCGTAGAATTGGCGGTTCTTTGCTTCGTACGTCTGTTTGTCGAGCACGCCCTGACTGACGAGGAACTGTCCCCAGGCATAATCGGAATCGCCAGCGAGCAGGGTGTTATCGAGGTCGAAAAGTACCAGTTTCATGCAGTTGTCGTCGGGATCTCTGGGGCGTGTCGGCACACGGAAAATTGAAGTGGTGGCCGGTGCCGGATGCGGCTCCCGGCCGGGTATCCGCTCATGATGTCCAGATGCGCCACCAGGCGTGCGGCGGCTCGGTAATGCCATGCAGTACCAATGGTTTCTTGTCGTCGAGCCAGACGCTGTGCGGGAAGTTCTGCTGCAGCACGCGTCGGCTGTCGCCTGACAGATTCGGGGCGCCCATGGCGGCGTAGGCGCGCGTCATGATGGCCAGACCCAGCTCATTCACCGGCGCCTGCGGATAGTGGGTCAGTGTGTCCTGGGCGCGTTCGACTGCGGCGACCCAGGCCTTGCGGTTGAAGTAATACAGTGCAATGTGCTCTTCGTGCTCGGCCAGCAGGTTTTCCAGGAATTTCATGCGCAGCCGTGCATCCGGCACGTATTTGCTGTCGGGATACCGGGTAACCAGTTCGCGGAAGCTGTCAAACGACGCGACCAGGTCCTTGGTGTCACGTTCCGAGATGTCCTGGCCGGCAATGCGGGAGAACGCGGTCTGGTCTGACACGAAGTTTGACAGCCCTTTCAGGTAATATGCATAATCGACGTCCGGGTGATTCGGGTGCAGCTTGATGAAGCGGTTGCAGGCTTCGACGGCGGATGCGGGCTGGTCGTCCTTGTAGTAGGCATAGGCCACTTCAAGCTGTGCCTGCTGGGCGTAACGGCCATAGGGATAGCGAGCCTCGATGTCTTCAAGCAGCTTGCTGGCCTTGTTGTAGTTGGCCGCTTTCATTTCGTCCATGGCCTGCGCGTACAGGCGTTGGGCTGACCAGTTTTTGGTTTCATCCTCTACAGCGGGCTTGTTGGATGCGCAACCGGAAAGCACGAGCGTCAGCAGGAGGAAAGCGCCCGATGCCAGCGCCGGAATGGACAGATGCGGTTTCATGACTCGATCCGGAAAACAATTGGAGAATTATACAACAATAAAGCGGGCGGACGACGGCGTACGCTGTCTGCAAATTCCGTTCGATGCGGCAGGCGGACGGCTGGATGCTGTGCTGGCTGGTCTGTTGCCCGAATATTCGCGCAGTCGCATCCAGTCGTGGATTCGCGATGGCGATGTGCGGCTGGATGGTGCGACGGCTGAAGTGCGTACCCGGGTGCGTGGTGGCGAACTGGTCGAAATGACGGTCGAGCCGCAACCAGCCAGCCTGCCATCGTTGCCCGAGGATATTCCGCTCGATGTGGTCTACGAAGACGATAGCATTCTGGTGATCGACAAGCCGGCCGGTCTGGTGGTGCACCCAGGCAGCGGTAACTGGCAAGGCACCCTGCTTAACGGGTTGTTGCATCATGCGCCACAATTGACCCATGTTCCGCGAGCAGGTATCGTGCATCGGCTGGATAAGGACACCAGCGGGCTGATGGTGGTCGCCCTGACGCTGCAGGCACAGACCTCGCTTGTGCGGCAGTTGCAGGCGCGCACGGTGCGACGGGAGTACCTGGCTATCGTGCAGGGCCGGGTCGGGCAGGATGGCCGGGTCGATGCGCCAATTGGTCGACACGCCACACAGCGAACGCGCATGGCGGTGGTCAGCGGCGGACGCGAGGCGGTGACACACTACCGGGTGGTGACGCGCTTTGCCGCGCATACCCTGGTGCGCTGTTCGCTGGAAACGGGACGCACCCACCAGATTCGCGTGCACATGCAGCATATTGGCCATCCACTGGTCGGCGATCCGGTATATCATCGCCGCCGCACGGAACCGGTCGGATGCGCGCGTGCATTTGACCGGCAGGCACTGCATGCGACGCAGCTCGGATTGCTGCATCCGCTGACCGGCGAGCCCATGCTGTGGCAGCGTGATCCGCCTGCCGATTTCGTGGCTCTGCTGAATTGTCTCGCGACGCAGGAAGCCACAGGGGAGGCGCGAATTTCGCAGAATAACAAGAATGCTGGATGAGCAGGTGCTTTGACGGCGGATGGTCAGGAAGGAAAAACATGTCATCCAATTGGATCTATCCCGATTGGCCTGCCCCGGCGCGGGTAAAATCGCTGGTGACGACTCGTGGCAACGGAGTGAGCCGGGGGGTGTATGCCGGCCTGAATCTGGGCGATCATGTCGGCGATGATCCGATCGACGTGGCGCAAAACCGTACGCTGCTGCGCGAGATGCTGCCGAGTGACCCGGTGTGGCTCAGACAGGTGCATGGTGCGACGGTGGCTTATGCCGACCATCTGCGCGAAACTGTTGAGGCAGACGCCGCCGTGGCACACCGTAACCAGACCGTGTGTGCCGTGTTGACCGCCGATTGCCTGCCGGTGCTGTTCTGTGCCACCGATGGCAGCGTGGTTGCGGCAGCGCATGCCGGCTGGCGCGGCTTGCTCGCCGGCGTGCTGGAACAGACGCTGGACGTGATGGGCTTGCCGGCGGAGCAGGTCATGGCGTGGATGGGGCCGGCGATCGGGCCGGAGGATTACCAGGTCGGCAACGAGGTGCGTCAGGCATTCGTTTCCGACTTTGCCCAGTCGGCTGCCGGATTCAAGGGGTGTGGTTCGGGAAAATGGCTGGCAGACATGTACACACTGGCGCGTCAACGGTTGCAACGTGCCGGGGTCACCCGCATTTATGGCGGGGGATTCAGCACCTATGCCGAACCGGTGCGGTTCTACTCCCACCGTCGCGACGGGGTGACAGGGCGGATGGCCAGCCTTGTCTGGATTGACGACTGAGCGTGGCCGGTTGCATTCAGTGACCGTTTCCTTCGCCGGACTGCCGGCTGGCGCGTCTCCGCTTGCGGCCGGGGGTGTCGAGAATGTAATAGAGCAGGCCGATCGCCGGCCCGCCGAGCAATACGAGCGAGAGCGCCGCGCCGATGGTCGGTGAGGTGGCTAGATC
>JAJXUP010000006.1 GCA_021782795.1 Pseudomonadota bacterium
GGGGGGGGTATCATGATCGGGGACACGGGGCGGGCGGGGTCGGATATGGAAGCATGGCTGGCGGAACTTGGCATTGATCCGCGCTGGGTAGCGCTGCGCGGTCTGCCGTTCTGCGAAGAGGCGACGGAACTGGAATGCGTCGAGACGGCATCCGACGGCAGGGAGTTCCTGCTCACGCCACAGGCAGCCGCCGCATGGCGGCGACTGCGTGCAGCAGCGCAGTCTGATGGCGTGCAGTTGTTCGTGTTTTCGGCGTTTCGCAGCGTGACGCGTCAGGCGGAACTGATCCGCCGCAAACTCGACAGTGGCAAGACCCTGGGCGAGATTCTTGCCGTGCTTGCCCCGCCGGGGTACAGCGAACATCACACCGGCCGGGCGGTCGACGTTGGCACCCCCGACAGTCCGGCACTCGAAACCGAGTTCGAGCGCACCGAGGCCTTCGCATGGCTGCAGCGACGTGCCGGCGAGTTTGGTTTTCGCCTGTCTTATCCATCGGGCAACGCACAGGGCTATCAATACGAACCCTGGCACTGGTGTTTCGTGCCGTGTGACGCCGCCGCGGCTTAGCCCCGCCGGTGTGCGGTGTCCGGCCGCAGCTGCGGCAGCCGTGAGTCTGGCAGATGGGGCAGATGGTGTATCCGGCTGTCGACAGTTGGGGCAGACAGGTCTAACATGCAGTGGAGCAGGGTGGGGGCCGCTTTGACGGTGCTGTGCCAAAGCTGGCCGCGTGGGCGTGGTTGATCGGACGGAGGGTGCGATGAAACGAGCAGCGTATGCATGGGGCGTGGTGATGGTGTTGATGCCGGCGATGGCCTGGGCACATCCCGGGCATCCCGGTGGTGGGTTCTTCGAAGGCTGGATGCACCCGTTTTCCGGGCTGGATCATGTGCTGGGCATGGCTGCGGTGGGTCTGTGGGCGGCGCGCGACCGTCCGGGTATGCGCTGGCGTGTTCCACTGGCTTTTCTTGTCGGCATGCTGGCGGGGGGAATCGCCGGTCTGGCGGGTCATGCGCCGTCCTGGATGGAAAGCGCGCTGGCAGCGAGTGTACTGGCTGCAGCGATCATTGCTATGCTGGCCCTGCGCATGCCGGTATGGGTCCGGATGTTGCTGGCGGCAGGCTTTGCCGCGCTGCACGGCATGGCGCATGGCGTGGAATTGCCTGCAGCGGCCGATCCGGCCGGCTATACTGCCGGGTTCCTGCTGGCGAGCGCCGTGCTGCTCATGCTGGGTGCCTGGGCGGGAACCCGCCTGCAAACCGGAGCGCGGGACCGCTGGCTGGCCGCATTCATGGGTGGCCTCGCACTGACCCTGTTCTGAATTCGAGCGCCGGCATGCAAGGCTGTTCATGCCGGCTATGTTGCCCGTTCGGCTTTCCAATGTGAACGAACTGTGAAAGAATGCACAGTAATATGGAAGGTTCGATTGGGTGGCGGATATGATCGACAAGGAAGGGTATCGCGCCAACGTAGGCATCATATTGTGCAATTCGCAGAACCAGGTGTTCTGGGGAAAGCGTATCCGGCAGCATTCCTGGCAATTTCCGCAAGGCGGCATCCAGCCCGGAGAGAGCCCGGAGGATGCGATGTACCGGGAACTGATGGAAGAAACCGGCCTGGAACCGCATCATGTGCGCATCCTGGGACGCACGCGCAACTGGTTGCGCTATGATGTGCCGCGCCAGTGGTTGCGCAGGGATTGCCGCGGTCATTACCGCGGTCAGAAGCAGATCTGGTTTCTGCTGCGTTTGCTGGGCCGGGACAGCGATGTTTCGCTGCGTTCGTGCGAGCATCCCGAATTTGATGCCTGGCGCTGGAACGAGTATTGGGTAACCATGGAAACAGTAGTGGATTTCAAGCGGGACGTGTACCGTGCGGCGTTGTCCGAACTGTCACGCTTTCTGGACCGTGATGTGGTGCCACGCCGCCAGGATGTGGTGTCGGCGCTGCTGCAGCAGAGCGAATAGCGCATGAATCTGTTGCTGGAACTGTTCGACCGATCGGTCTACCACCTGCCGGGAAGCAGCCCGGCAGTATTCTATCTTGCCGATCGTGAGGGTGGCGGCATCCTGATCAACTCTCCGCGTTTCGATCCGGCCTTGCTGGAGCAGTTGCGGGCGATCATGCCCATGAGCTATATCTTTTATCCCAGCCATTTCGGCTCGCTTGATGTGATGGCCTGGCGCGGGGCGAGCGGCGCGAAGACAATTGCCTACGGACATGAGGCGAAGCGGGTCGATGGCGTGATCGACATCGTGCTCAGCCGG
Organism: Pseudomonadota bacterium; assembly: GCA_021782795.1. GTDB lineage: Bacteria > Pseudomonadota > Gammaproteobacteria > Burkholderiales > Sulfuriferulaceae > Sulfuriferula. The sequence continues at coordinate 2,265 of JAJXUP010000006.1, forward strand.
GAGAACCGGTTTTCGCGCACGATCGATTTCCTGCCCATGTCTGGCCGTACCGAAAGCACCTGTGCGCTGCGCTGCCGCAACAAGCCGGGCATCGTGTTTTTTGGCCCGATCCTGTCCACTGGGCCGTCGGGCTGGCCCGAGTTGTTGCCGCAGTCTGACGACCATTCGTTCGAGAACCGGGTCATTGGTTCGCTGGGACTGCAGGATGCCCGTTTCGAGTATGCGTTTACCGATGATTTCGATCCGCAGCTGAGCCGGTACGGACCGGGCGCCGATGCGGCCATACAACAGCAGTTGGCCAGCGTGCTGGTCTGATTTGATTGATTGAGAAAGAGACGAGAAGATGGCGATTTCCGAACTGCAGGTACAGACTGCGCTGAAGACGGTGGTGGACCCGAATACCCACAAGGATCTGGTAACCGGCAAGGCTGTGCGCAATTTGAAAATTGATGGCGACGACGTGTCGCTGGATGTCGTGCTGGGTTATCCCGGGGCAAGCCAGGTCGAACCGATCCGGCAGATGGTGGAAGAAAAGCTGCGTTCGATGACCGGTATTGGTCGCGTCAGCGTCAATGTCTCGTCGAAGATCGTGTCGCACAGCGTGCAGCGCGGCGTCAAGCTGATCCCCGGCGTGAAGAACATCATCGCTGTCGCCTCGGGCAAGGGCGGGGTGGGCAAGTCCACCACGGCCGTCAATCTGGCGCTGGCGCTGGCAGCCGAAGGCGCGCAGGTCGGCATTCTGGATGCCGACATCTACGGGCCGTCGCAGCCGACCATGCTTGGCGTGACCGGTCGTCCGGACTCGCGTGACGGCAAGTCGCTTGAGCCGATGGAGGCGCATGGCCTGCAGGTGATGTCGATTGGTTTTCTCATCGATGCCGAAACGCCGATGGTCTGGCGCGGACCGATGGTGACCCAGGCGCTCGAACAGTTGCTCAACGATACGCGCTGGCGCGATCTGGATTACCTGGTGGTGGACTTGCCGCCCGGTACCGGCGATATCCAGCTTACGCTGGCGCAGCGCGTGCCGGTGACAGGAGCCGTGATCGTGACCACGCCGCAGGACATCGCGCTCATCGACGCGCGCAAGGGATTCAAGATGTTCGAGAAGGTTGGCATCCCGATTCTGGGCGTGGTCGAAAACATGAGTATCCACATCTGTACCCGCTGTGGTCACGAAGAACATATTTTTGGCAGCGGAGGCGGCGAACGCATGTCCGGTGACTACGAGGTGGAATTCCTCGGCGCCTTGCCGCTCGATATCCGCATCCGCGAGCAGGCCGATGGTGGCAAGCCGACGGTGGTGGCCGCACCGGACAGCCGGATTGCGGAGATCTACCGTCAGATCGCGCGCCGCGTGGCGGTGAAGATTGCCGAACAGGCGCAGGACCACAGCAACGCCTTCCCGAAAATCGTGATCCAGAACACCTGAGCGATGAGCATAAAATCCGACCGCTGGATCCGTCACATGGCGGAACAGCATGGCATGATCGAGCCGTTCGAACCACAGCAGGTGCGTGAGCAGGACGGCCGGCGCATCGTGTCCTATGGCACGTCGAGTTACGGTTACGACATCCGCTGCGCGGATGAATTCAAGCTGTTTACCAACATCAACTCGACCATTGTCGATCCGAAGCATTTCGATCCCAACTCGTTCATCGATGTGCGCGGTGATTCGTGCATCATTCCGCCGAATTCGTTTGCACTGGCGCGTACTGTGGAATATTTCCGCATCCCGCGCAATGTGCTGACGATCTGTCTGGGTAAATCCACTTATGCCCGCTGCGGCATCATTGTCAATGTGACGCCGTTCGAACCCGAGTGGGAAGGGTATGTGACGCTGGAGTTCTCCAATACCACGCCATTGCCGGCGCGGATCTACGCCCATGAAGGCGTGGCCCAGGTCCTGTTTTTCGAGAGCGACGAGGAGTGCGATATCTCCTACCGCGATCGGGGCGGGAAGTATCAGGGGCAAAGCGGGGTAACCCTACCGACAATCTGATGTGCCTGCTACAATGCGCCAACCGGACCGTCGGACTTTGCTTCTGGCGGTTTTTTCTTTTGTGCCGTGCAGGCGTCTTCCTGGTTCCGAGGTGAGAACACATGAAATTCCGTTTCCCGGTGGTGGTGATCGACGAGGATTTTCGTTCCGAGAATGCCAGCGGCCTGGGTATCCGGGCGCTGGCCAAGGCGATCGAGGACGAAGGCACCGAAGTGCTTGGCGTGACCAGCTACGGTGATCTGTCGAGTTTTGCCCAGCAGCAGAGCCGGGCCTCGGCATTCATCCTGTCGATCGACGATGAGGAATTTTCTTCGCCGACTGCTGCCGCGCACGCGGTGGAACAGTTGCGTCTGTTTGTCGAGGAAATCCGTTTCCGTAACGCCGACATCCCGATTTTCCTTTATGGCGAAACGCGGACCTCGCGCCACATTCCCAATGATGTGCTCAAGGAACTGCACGGCTTCATCCACATGTTCGAGGACACGCCCGAATTTGTCGCGCGGCACATCCTGCGCGAGATCAAGACCTACCTGGATTCGCTGGCGCCGCCATTTTTCCGCGCGCTTACCCATTATGCTTCTGACGGTTCGTATTCGTGGCACTGCCCGGGACACTCGGGTGGCGTGGCATTTCTCAAGAGCCCGGTGGGACAGATGTTTCACCAGTTCTTTGGCGAGAACATGCTGCGCGCCGACGTGTGCAACGCGGTGGAAGAGTTGGGGCAGTTACTCGACCATACCGGGCCGGTGGCTGCATCCGAGCGCAATGCGGCGCGCATCTTCAATGCCGATCACCTGTTTTTCGTTACGAATGGCACGTCGACATCCAACAAGATCGTCTGGCATTCCACAGTGGCGCCGGGTGACATCGTGGTGGTGGATCGCAACTGTCATAAATCGATCCTGCATGCCATTATCATGACCGGAGCGATTCCGGTGTTCCTCATGCCGACACGCAACCACTATGGCATCATTGGACCCATCCCGCTGGAGGAATTCCGACCGGAGAATATCCGCAAGAAAATCGAGGCCAATCCGTTCGCACGCGGTATTGGCACTCAGCCGCGCGTGCTGACCATCACCCAGAGCACCTATGATGGCGTGCTGTACAACGTCGAAACCATCAAGTCGATGCTCGATGGTGAAATCGATACGCTGCATTTCGATGAGGCGTGGCTACCGCATGCGCCGTTTCATGATTTTTATCGTGACATGCATGCCATTGGTCGCGATCGGCCGCGCTGCAGCGAATCCATGCTGTTTTCCACTCAGTCGACGCACAAGATGCTGGCAGGGCTGTCTCAGGCTTCGCAAATCCTGGTACAGGAGTGCCAGCAACGCAAGCTCGACCGCGATGTGTTCAACGAGGCGTTTCTCATGCACACTTCCACCAGCCCGCAGTATGCCATCATCGCATCATGCGACGTGGCAGCGGCGATGATGGAACCGCCGGGCGGCACGGCGCTGGTGGAAGAGTCGATTCTGGAATCCCTCGATTTCCGTCGCGCCATGCGCAAGGTGGACGAGGAATTCGGCGATTCGTGGTGGTTCAAGGTGTGGGGTCCGGACACTCTCGCCGAGGAGGGCATCGGCGAACGCGACGATTGGGTGCTGCGCGCCAAGGACCGCTGGCACGGTTTCGGTGATCTTGCGCCCGGGTTCAACATGCTTGACCCGATCAAGTCTACCATCATCACGCCCGGGCTGGATGTCGATGGCGATTTTTCTGATTCGGGCATGCCGGCTGCCATCGTGACCAAGTATCTGGCGGAACATGGCGTGATCGTGGAAAAGACGGGTTTGTATTCCTTTTTCATCATGTTCACCATCGGTATCACCAAGGGGCGCTGGAACACCATGGTGACCACGCTGCAACAGTTCAAGGATGAATATGATCGCAACCAGCCGCTGTGGCGTGTGCTGCCCGAGTTTGTTGCCAAGCACCCACGCTATGAACGCATGGGTCTGAAGGATCTGTGTGATGCCATTCACGGCATTTACAAGGCCAATGACATTGCCCGCCTGACAACCGAGATGTACCTGTCAAACATGGAGCCCGCCATGAAGCCGGCCGATGCCTATGCGCGCATGGCGCATCGGGCCATCGACCGGGTCGAGATCGACAAACTCGAGGGGCGTATCACCAGCGTGTTGCTGACGCCGTATCCGCCGGGAATCCCGCTCCTGATTCCCGGAGAGCGTTTCAATGCCACTATCGTCAGTTATCTCAAGTTTGCGCGTGATTTCAACGAGCGCTTTCCCGGTTTCGAGTCCGACATTCACGGGCTGGTCAAGGAAGATGTCGACGGCAAGCCCGTCTACTACGTCGACTGCGTCAGGTAATCGGCGCGCCGCACGGTGTTGCTGCGGTATCAGCGGGTTGTCGTGGTGCGCTTGCGTCGCACGGGCTTTGCCGGTGCATCTGCATCGACCGGTGCTGGCGGGACAACCGGTTTGGCCAGCGGTTCGATGGGTGAGCCAAGTGCGCCGATGCGGGCCTCAAGGATGCCGTCGCGTTGAGGATCTGGGTGCGGCGACCGTTGCAGTGCGGTGCATAGCAGTGGCGGCAGCCAACTGTCCGTAGCCTGAGGTGGCGTGACGTCGGGCGCATGCCAACCGGTCGACATGCCCAGCAACCAGTCATGAAAAGCAGGATCGGGCGGTGGTGGAAACCGGTCGGCTGTGTCGAGCAGGCGCAATTGCCAGGCCGTGTCTGCAAGCAGGAAAGCTGCGGCAGCGTGGCCACCGGCGCGGTGGCTGATGGCCTGGATGGCACGTTGCAATTCCAGAATGCGCTTTCGGGCATGGCCGTCGTTAAAGCGGTTCAATGCGCGTCGGTTACTGCGGCGCTGCAAGGCAAACCCCAGTTTCAGCGACAGTTGCCGCAGTTCGGTTTCTGTCAGGCTGCCGGAATGCTGCAGTGCAGCAATTTGAGCTGTGCTGAAATCAAACAGACGCAGCAGCAGTGGGGCGAAAAGATCACCAGCGACGTCGGTGCGGTAGAGTCCGAAACGATAACCGACACTGGTGTCTGTGCGGGTAAACATGGCAATTCGTCTGGAGTCGCCGTGATGCACGGTGTGCAGGATCAACGCATGCAGATGAGGAATCAGCAGTGTATCGATCTGTGCGGTGCTGAATGTGAGTGTTGGCGGTTGGTAATCCACAATGGTCCGCAGGCTGAGGGAATGCGTTCAGCCTAGCGAATGTGTGTGACACGCTGATGGCGCCCATGACCACGCGTGTGGCGGGCTGCCGCGCTTCGAAGTGTGTGCCGGGCACACGTGTCATGTGCCCGGGGCTGGTCAGATCCTGCCGCTGCTGTTCTGTTGTGTGCCCATTGCGGAGGGCGTTTGAGTGACAGAAGGCATGGGTTGCTGGCTGGCCGGTGTCAGCAGGGCCGCCAGACCGGAGTCGGTCGACGGACTGCCAGACGGGGAGGGGCTGCTGAACAGTGTGGACAGCGTGTTGTCAATGCTGGCAGTCACTGTCTGTTCGAGTTGCGCCAGTTGCGTGGCATTGACCTGGCCGCGGGAATTGTAGGTCAGCGGCGCGGCAACGCCATTACCGAGGCTCACTATGGTGCTGCTGGTGTTCGCCGCGCTGCTCGTGCCCGAAGCATCCTGTGCGGTCGTGCTCGACAGGATCTGGTTGATGCCTTGTTGCAATGCGCTGTTGCTGAGCGTGGAGATGGAGCTCATGGTGGCACTCCTGGTTCGCAGACGTAACTACAGATATCACCATAACGGCGCAAAAAATGAAAAGTTGAGGGCCGGACGAAATGTATCGGCTGATGGCAGCCCCCCATCATCGGCCCGGTAGTTCGGCCGGGGAGCCGGCTGGCGGCAGGCCACCAGCCGCATGGGGCGTTATTGCTGTTCGGCAGGGGGTACGTAGCTGCCGGGAGGGGGGCCGTAGGTTGCGCCGGGAGGCGGCGTGTAGCCCGATGAGGGTGGCGGCGGCGGCAGTGAACTTCCCGGCTGCTGCGAGTAGCCGCGCATGACCGATCCATGAACCGGAACCTGGTTGCCTTTGGCATACATGCACTGGACGTAGGCATTGTCATACTGACGTTGCGTTCCATAGGCCGACTGTTGCGAGGTGCCTGTGCCCACCAGGGTGCCGCCCAGCAGGCCAATGCCGGCACCGGTGCCGGCGCCTTCGTGGCCGCCCATCGCAGCGCCGGCCAGCGCACCGACAGCTGCGCCGACGGCCGCGCTACCGACCTGGGAGCGGATTGCGGCATCGTTGGCGGTAGAGCCGCCGACCTGGGCGGAGGCGTATTGCCGGCAAATCATGTCATCCATGCGGAACTGGTCAAAGCTCTTGCCATTGCCGGGCAATGCCATGACAGACGGCCCGGTCGGTACCGTGGTGCAGGCGGCAAGCAACGTCAGGCAAGACAGCGCTCCCAGTTTGAGCCAGACAGGTTTCATTGTGATTCTCCTTTTGTTACGCGGTCGTATGATGCTTAATGGCGACTCAGTTGCCCGGAACCCCCGGAGGTACTGCTGGAACCGCTCGCCACGGCTGCGGGCAGTTCGACACATACGGGTAAAACGCCTTCGCCGAGTCGCAGTAGTACCAGGTGTTGGCTGGCGCGGTGGCGGGCGCGCTCGTCACCGGTGCGGGCTGCTGCACCACGACGGTTTGCGGATAGGCCGCCTGCGGATAGCCGTACGGGTAATAGTAGGGATAATAATAGGGATAGTAAGGGTAGGCCAGTGTCGAACCGATCACGACTCCGGTCAGCAGACCAGCGCCAATGCCCCAGCCATCGTACCACCCGCCGCCGCGCCAGCCATCATGCCAGGCACCACCGCGCCAGGCGCCACCACCGTGCCAGGCCCCGCCTGGATGTCCCCAGGCATGAGCTGAAAGCGGTACGGTGCTGCAGGCCAGAGCGATCAGCAGCGCCGCCGCGCGTGTAAGAAAGATTTTCATGGCGATGCCCTTTCATTGCGGTCCGCTGGCAGAAGGCGGCCGGGGAGTGTCCTGCCCGGGGTGCCGGTCCGGGACAACCATCGGGTGACCGTAATGACGCATCATCATGCCATGGTGGAATTGCGTTGCATGTTCCAGACGCCAGAACAGATCGAAAATCGTTTTTTGCTTGCGGTCGAGCGTGGCATAGAAATTCGCAGTGTTCCTTTCGGCAGCCTCCACACTGGCCAGCTGTTTCTGCAGTCCGGCGATTTCGTCGCGCAGGTCGTTTTCCTGGTGTTGCATCAGCGCGGGCGTATCCAGCGCGTCACTGTTGTCCATGCGCTCGGTCCATTGCTGCAGGTTGTGGCACTCGTCTGTTGACTGTTTGCGCACATCGGAGAGTACGGTCGCAGACCAGGCATTCCAGGCAGCGAGCTGGTCCGCCCGGATGTCGAGTTTCTGTTTCAGGTCGGCCAGGTGGTCGGTCATCAGGCTGGCGCGGTCTTGCGTGGCGTAGGGGCAGGCTTCGGATGCGCTGGTGTCGGCGTCGGCCAGGGCCGAAGTGGCGGGCAGCAGCACAAGCAGTGTCATCAGGTGGAAAAGTATGCGTGGTCTGGATGGAATCATGACGCCTCCCGTCGGGTCATTCGCACCGTTTCTTCGTTGTTGAATCCGGAGCAGCAGCGTGTCGGTCATACCGCAGGCAGGGGGTGCGAAACCGCGCCGGCAGTTGTCGCTGCGCAGTCGCCTGGCCATACGGGGGAGACTGCCAAACGCAGCAAAAGTTCCTTGTCATGCACCATCATACGCCGCTCAGTGCGGGTTTTTCTGCCCATCGGCGGTAAAATAATAGGTGACGTGGGTGCGTGGGTTGAGATACTCGCGTACCGCCGCCGGCAACCTGGCGAGGCGCAAACCTTTTTCGATTTTCAGTTCCGATTCCGTTCCAAGATTGATGACCAGGGCTTCGTCACGTGGCACCGCAGGGTCATAGACCAGGATTTCCGGCCGCAATGGGTCGGCGGGGTTGATGGACAGCACGAGTCCGGGCATGGCGTTGTTGAGCTGAACGATGCTGCCGGGCGGGTAGACACCCATTAGCCGGATGAAGGTGCTGAGCATGTCAGCGTCGAACTGCGTGCGCCGCTGGGCGAACATGCGCGCCAGGGCTTCGGCTGGTGTGCTGGCCTCGGTGATCTGCAGCGGATTGCACAGGTTGTCATACGTGTTGGCGATGACCAGCGCCCGTGCCAGTGGGGAGATCTGGCCGTTGGACAGCCGGTTCGGATAACCGCTGCCGTCCAGATGTTCATGATGCTGGGCAATGGCGGTCAGCGCATCTTCGGAGACGCCGATTTTGCGCGCGAATGCCGCCCCGATGACGCAGTGCTGCTCGAGCAGATGCTGTTCGGGTCGGGTCAGTGGTTCGGTTTTGGCCAGAATTTTGTGCGGCACCTCGCTCTTGCCGATGTCATGCAGCATGGCTGCGATGCCGAGTTGCTGCATGTCGTCGGCGCCAAGTCCGACAGCGCGACCCAGCATCAGTGACAGTACGGTGACGTTGAGTGAGTGGAAATAGACGTCGTCACCAAGTTTGTTGCCCATGGCGTGGATCAGCAGGTCGCCATCGCTGAGGATGCTGCCGACCATGCGTTCGACCAGATCGACGGTTGCCTGCAAGGTTTCTTGCGGGCGGGTGTGCAGGTTGCGGGAAATGTTGCGCACGGTGTCGGCGGTACGCATGAATTCGTATTCTGCGCGGGCGATGCGGTTGCGGATTTCGCGCAGTCGTTCCACACGGGCCAGTCGCGCGACATGCTGTGCCTGCGCTTCCGGGTCGGGTGCTGGTTCGGGGGCGGGCGCCACTCTGGCCGGTGCGCTGGCGTGCAGCGGTTCAGCGTCGCTGCGCGCCGGATCGTAGCTGATGCGGGTCAGCCCCATGCGACGCAATGTATCGATCTGGTCCTGGTTTCTGATCTTGAAGTGACTGAACAGGAACGGGTGTTTCATCCAGTCCAGGTCAAGATGGACGTACAGCCCGATACTGAGCTGGTCGGGCGAAATGTGCGGATAGTCGGGCATGGCTGACAGGATAAGGCGGAACCGGGCAACAGAATGACTGCATGATCACTTATTACCATGTTTGCCAGATCCTTACAAGCGGTTTGTGTCAGCATGAGTTCAGGTTTTGCGCCACATGCTGAGCATGACCGAGCCGATCACCAGCGCTCCGCCACCGAGCTGGATCAGATTGGGCAGCTGACCCAAGAGGCTGGCCGTGAGCATGGCAAATACCGGAACCAGGTTGAGGAACAGCGCAGTGCGAGCCGCACCCAGTTCGGCGATGCTGCGGTTCCACAACATGTAGGCGACAACGGTGCCTGCGGTGACCATGAGCGCCAGCGCCAGGCCGCCTTGCCAGCCAGGCAGCGTGAGCGGCTGGCCGCTGTAGAACGCGGCGCACAGCAGCATGAGGGTGCCGGTGCCCATCAGCAGCGTGGTGTTGATGAGTGTCGATTCGCGTGGCAGGCGGCGGGTGAGCAGGTTATAGCCTGCCCAGGCCAGGTTGGCGCCCAGCATCAGCCAGTCGCCGCGCACGATGTCCAGTTGCAGCAACCGGGCCGGGTGGCCGTCAGTGATGACCAGGATGACGCCGGAGAGCGCCAGGGGAATTGAGAACAGCCAGATGGTTGATGGGCGCTCGCCGAGCAGGAGCGCTGCCAGCAGGGTGGTCAGGAGTGGATTGGTGGCCATGACCAGTGCTGCATTGGTCGAAGACGTCGTTTGCAGCGCGGTGAAGAACAGCAGGTTGAAGCCGCCGATGCCGAGGGCGCCGGCGAGCAGGTAGACAGGCAGATGCCTGCTTGCCATGGCGAACATGGCGCGCATGTGCCGGAAAGACCACAACAGCATGATCAGTGTACCAAAACCGAACCGCAGCGAGGCGGCCCACAGCGGAGGGAGGTCATGCAGGATCGGGCCGGCCAGTACAAAATTGGCGCCCCAGAACACGGTGGCCAGCAGGGTGCTGAGATATACTCTCGGTATCATCGGTCGTCAGTCCGGTATACAAGGAGTCAGCAGTCTAGTGGGTATGCGGTCATGGGGCAAACCAGTCTTTCTGAATGCCGGAGCAAGAAAATCTGATGGTACGTAGCCTGCCTTCGCTCAATGCGTTGCGTGCGTTCGAAGCGGTTGCCCGCCTGGGGTCGATTGCGCGCGCGGCAGACGAACTGCACGTGACGCCTGCTGCCGTGAGCCAGTTGGTCCGGCAGCTCGAGGACTACCTGGGGGTGAGTCTGATGCAGCGCGGCCGCAGGCTGGTGTTGAGCGAGCAGGCGCGAGCCGCGCTCCCCTGGCTGAGCCGGGGGTTTGATCACATGCATCTGGCGGTCGAACACATGCGTCCGCGACGGGAGGATAGTACGCTGGTGGTGACCGTGCCGCCGGAGTTTGCCGCGCGCTGGCTGGTGCAGCGACTGGAAGATTTCAGCCGCCAGTTCCCCGAAATAGAACTGCGTGTGCAGCCGACCCGCCGGCTGGTCGATTTCACCAGCGAGTCGGTCGATGTTGCGATCCGTTTCGGCAGCGGCGAATTTCCCGGCCTGTTTAGCGAATTGCTGATGCCGGAATCGATCGTGCTGGTGGCCACCCCGGAGCTGGCTGCCACGATTGGCGCACCGGCGGATCTGCCCGGCTGCACGCTGCTGTACGATGATGCCGAGACCTGGGATCCGTTGTTTCCCGACTGGCAGCAATGGCTGGCCGCGCAGGGTGTTTCTGCCGGGGAGATGCTGCGCATTCGTCATCTCGGTACGGTCGGGCTGGTGATTCAGGCCGCCACCAGCGGGCTGGGTGTGGCACTGATGTGGCGCACGCTGGTGCTGGACGAATTGCGTCGCGGCAGTCTGGTGCAGCTGTTTGGTCTGGAGATGCCGAGCGGTCGGGCCTACCATCTGGTCGTGCCCGAGCCGCGTCTTGCACTGGCCAAAGTCGGCGCGTTCAGGCGTTGGTTGCGGACGCAGTCGGATGGCGGTTGACGTGACAGGGTACGGCTGATTACAATACCCGATGGTTTTTGTCGAATATTTTTGTTTTTGGAGCGGTCATGAGCATACAGGACACCATTCGCGAGCAGGTTACCAGTCACAAGGTCGTACTGTACATGAAGGGTACACCACAGTTTCCGCAATGCGGTTTTTCCGCCAATGCCATCCAGCTGCTCAAGGCGGCGGGCGTGAAGGATCTGTTTACTGTCAACGTGCTGATGGAACCCGAAATTCGCCAGGGTATCAAGGAATATGCCAACTGGCCGACCATTCCACAGCTGTACGTCAACGGCGAGTTCGTCGGTGGCTCGGATATCATGAAGGAAATGTTCGAAAGCGGCGAGCTGCAATCCATGGTCGCCGCTGCCTGAGCCTGGACGTGCGACGTCCGTCCGTATCTGTCTGACGGACGCGGGGTCGTGCGCGGCCTGTCAGGCGGATCGGTGCGGAGACCGTCCACGCCTGGTCAGGACGTCTACGCCGCCGGGCTGGCCGTTTCGGCCTGTTGCGCGACCCGGGCGGCGATGTGCGCCAGCGCCTCGTCCACCTGATCGATCAGGATCAGGCACAGATCGCCGGGTTCAAGTCCGGCAAGTGCCAGATCGATGGCGTTGAATTCCCCCTGTATTTCATCGATCTGCCGGGTCCGCTGCGCGCCGGTCAGGCCCTCGCGCAGCAGTCCAAGCACCTCGCCGTCGGCGCGACCGCGTTGACACTGGTCTTCATACAGAATCACCCGGTCGAAGGCGGCGCCGAGAATCGCGGTCTGCTGGCGCAGGTCTTCGTCGCGCCGGTCACCCGCGCCGCTGATGACCACGCTGCGGCGTTTGGCTGGCAACGCGGAGATCGCATCGACCAGTGCCAGGATGGCGTCCGGATTGTGCCCATAGTCGGCGATCAGCGTTGCATCGCGATATTCGAACAGGTTGAAGCGGCCCGGCGCCGTCGCGGCATCGTTGATGAAGCTCGCCAGTCCGCGCTCGATGGTGCCGTGGTCGAGCCCGAGCGCCCAGGCGGCACCGATCGCGGCCATGACATTTTCGACCTGGAACGGAATGCTGCCATTGCGCGTGAGCGGAATGTTATCGAGTGCAAAGCGCAGCACCCGTCGTCCCTTGCGGGCGACCAGATCGCCGCCGTCGCGGTAAATCACTCCATGGCCCTGTGCCGAGTGGGTGACGACAAGCGGATGCAACCTGTCCTGGGCGAAGAAAATGACCTTGCCGGGGCAGGCCGTGGCCATCTTGGCCACCATCGGATCAGCGGCATTGAGTACCGCTGTGCCGCTGGCAGCGACATTTTCCACGATGACGCGCTTGACGACCGCCAGTTCGTCGATGGTGTGGATGTAGTTGAGCCCGAGGTGGTCGCCGATGCCAATGTTGGTGACGATGGCGACATCGCACTGGTCGAACGCCAGCCCTTCGCGCAGGATGCCACCGCGTGCGGTTTCCAGCACGGCGGCTTCGACCTGCGGGTGGGCAAGCACATTGCGGGCGCTCTTCGGACCACTGCAGTCACCGGTGTCGATGCGGCGATCGTCGATGTAGACACCATCGGAATTGGTCATGCCGGTGCGCCAGCCATTATGACGCAGCAGATGGGCGGTGAGTCTGACGGTGGTGGTCTTGCCGTTGGTGCCTGCTACGGCGACCAGCGGGATGCGCCCGGTGCGTCCGGGTGGGAACAGCATGTCGATGATGGCGACGCCGACGTCACGGGGCTTGCCGAACGACGGCGCCAGGTGCATGCGCAGGCCGGGCGCGGCATTGACTTCGACGATACCGCCGCCTTGCATTTCCAGGGGAAGGTGTACGCTGTTGCACAGGATGTCGACGCCGCAGATGTCGAGTCCGACCATGCGCGCGGCATCGACAGCCCGTGCAGCCAGCGCCGGATGGACATCATCCGTGACATCGGTGGCTGAGCCGCCCGTGCTCAGGTTAGCGTTGTTGCGCAGCAGCACCAGCGCACCTTTGGCGGGCACGCTTTCCGGGGTGTAGCCCTGTTTGGACAAGGTGGCCAGCGCAATTTCGTCGAGGCGGATCTTGCTCAGTGACGTGGCGTGGCCTTCGCTGCGCCGGCTGTCACGGTTCACTTCTTCCACCAGCCCGGCGATGCTGGTTTCGCCGTCACCATATACGTGTGGCGGATCGCGCCGCGCGGCGGCAACCAGTCTGTCACCGACCACCAGCAGTCGGAAATCGTGGCCGGTGATATAACGTTCGACCAGAACCGGCGTGCCGACCCGGGCTGCGGCGTGCCATGCGGCCATGATCTGCTCGCGTGATTCGAGGTTGACGGCGACGCCGCGACCCTGGTTGCCATATTGCGGCTTGACCGCTACTGCGCTGCCTATTTCCTGCGCGGCGCGCCAGGCATCTTCGGCATCATGCACGGGTCGGCCGACGGGGACTGGAACGCCGATAGCGTGCAGCAGACGCTTGGTCAGTTCCTTGTCCTGGGCGATGGCTTCGGCAACCGCGCTGGTCTGGTCGGTCTCGGCGGCCAGAATGCGGCGGCTGTGACTGCCCCAGCCAAATTGCACCATGCTGCCTTCGGTGAGGCGCCGCCAGGGGATGCCACGACGTATGGCTGCATCGACGATCGCACCCGTACTTGGGCCAAGCCGGATGTCTTCGTCAATCGTGCGCAGTTCGGCCAGCGCTGCTACGGCGTCGAAGGCCGTGTCGGCTGCTGCTGCGTGGCACAGTTCGAGCGCCAGTTCGAGTGCACGGCGGCCGACAGCTTCTTCACTGTAGGCGAACACCACCTGATAGACGCCGCTGTCGAGCGTGGCCGTGGTGCGGCTGAAGGTCACCGGACAACCGGCAAATGCCTGCAGCGAAAGCGCGGCCACTTCAAGGGCATGCGCCATGGGGATATGGTGACTGCCGCCTTGCGGTTGCAGTGAAGGCATCTGCGGAAAGCGCGCGCGCAGCGCCGGCTCGAAACCGGGAAGTCGCGTCAGGTCGGTTTCTGTCTCGTCGCAATGAATGACGGTTTCGATGGATGTGTGCCGGCTCCACAGGTTGGGGCCGCGCAACGCACGGATGCGGGAAACATGCATGTCGGATTATCCTTGGTTGTCGTTCCAGGCCGTCAGCCCCGCCAGAATCAGTTCCGGTTCGACGCCAAGCGCCCACACGGCGGCGATGCCAGCCAGCGCCTGGGTCAGGCTCAGGGTATGCGGCAGCAGGGCAGTGGCCAGCAAGGCGGTTGACTGTCCGGCATTGTCCAGCATGACGGCAGCGTCCTGTACGTAGACGGCGCGTCCGGCATTGTGCAGGTGCTGGTGTAGGGCTTCCTGATCGTGGCGGGCGGAAAACAGTATCGTCTCGCCGTCGCATAGCGACATCAGCTGCGGGGTTTCCGGGCTGGCGGCATCGAGCACGGCCGCGCCGTGCGGCAATACCACATCGATCAGTGTGCGGTAGATCATGAAACGCCGCTCCGGCGTGGTCATGGCGTAGGCAGAGAAATCTTCCTGCGGGTGCAGGTCGGTCAGTACCGCAACCTGGCAGCGGTCGAATGCAAGTCCATGCTGCAGCAGGTCGTGAAAGCCGGTTTCGCCTACGGCGCAGCTGACTCCGGGGTTGAGCAGCAGTTTATGCATCCCCTGCCAGCCCGAGGCGTCGCCGATTTCGATCTGGCGCTGGTCGAGGAACAATCCTTGCCGCGATGCCAGGCCGACCTGCTTGCGACCGATCTGTAGCAGACCGGCGATGAGCCGGGCAGTACCGCTGCGGCCGCTGCCGGCGGTGGCGACGATGGGGATGCGACCCGTGCGGCCCTGAGGAAACAGATGTTCGACAATGGCGGCGCCGACCGGTCGTGGCTGACCTTCAGCGGGTTTCAGGTGCATCAACAGGCCGGGCCCGGCATTGACTTCCACGATGGCACCGCGCTGCTCGTGCAGCGGTCGGGAAATGTCGTCTGCGACGAGATCGATGCCGGCAATGTCCAGTCCGACCACCTGTGCTGCCAGCACCACCAGCTCGGCCGTATCGGGGTGCACCTGGTCGGTGACGTCGATGGCGACATTGCCGATGCGTTGCACGATGACCTTGCGCCCCGCTGGCGGGATGTCGTCGGCGATGAATCCCTGGCGTTCCAGTTCGATCCGGCAGGCAGAATCGACGTGAACCTGGTTGAGCGGGTGGGCTTCGGTATCGCCTCGGCGCGGATCGGTATTGATCTGCGATCCGATCAGCTGACGTATCGTGCTGTGGCCGTCACCCGTGACAGTGGCGATCTCGCCGCGTGCCGCAGCGACCATGCGATCCCCAACCACCAGCAGGCGGTGTTCCTGACCGCTGATGTGTCGCTCCACGAGCACGTCGCTGTCTTCTTCCGCGGCGACTGCCCACGCGGTTTCGATTTCCTTGCGCGTCATGAGATTAACGAATACGGCGCGACCATGATTGCCACTCAACGGCTTGATCACCACTGGCAAGCCGATATCCTGGGCCAGTTCCCAGACGGTGGCAGTATCGTGCGCCAGTTCTCCTTCCGGCACAGGAACACCGCACTGCCGCAGCAATTCCTTGGTCAGTGCCTTGTCGCGCGAGATGGTCTCGGCAATGGCGCTGGTGCGATCGGTTTCGGCGGTCCAGATGCGGCGCTGCGCCTGGCCATGGCCCAGTTGCACCAGATTGCCGCGCGTGAGGCGGATGGCCGGGATATCGCGGTCGTCAGCTGCATCTACGATGCTGTTCGTGCTCGGGCCGAGCAGGAATGACTCGGCCAGGTCAGTCAGCTCTTCAACCGCAGCAGCCACATCGAACGGGGCAGCACGCATTGCGGCCAGCACCAGTTCGCGGCCGAGATCGAGTGCGCGGCGGGTGACATCTTCGTGGAAAGCGCGCACCACGACCTTGTACACGCCGCGTTCATCCATCTCGCGCGCGCGACCGAAGCCGGCGGGCATGCCTGCCATGGCCTGCAGTTCAAGCGTGACGTGTTCGAGAATATGTGCCGGCCATGTGCCTTCGTGCAGGCGTTGCAGGAAGCCGCCGCGTACGCCGGGGCTGCAATGGTGCTCGATCAGTCCCGGCAGCCACTGGGCAAGGCGTTCGGCGTAGCCCGGAATGCGGTGCGAAGGCCAGTCTTCCAGCACACCGATATCGACCCATGCCTCAAGGACCGGCCGATAGGTCCAGATGTTGGGACCTTGCAGGGAAATGATACGCAGAAAGCGAATATCCGCGTCTGCGGGAAAGTCAGCCGGTTGATTCGGAATGCAGGAATGTTGCATGGAGTATGTCAGTGTCGGGTCAGTTTATGCTGTACTCAATCATAACGCACCAGTAGAATTCAGGTTTACCTGATTGCCTGATTTTATTGATCGTGACTGTTGCAACCGATCCCATGTCCTGTTTGCCGATCGCCTGGCGTGGTCGTCTGGCATTCGGTTTTTACCCCGGTGAAGTTGTGCTTGCCGTGCTGGAAACGGATCTGGACGAACACCTGTATTTCAGATCCGGTTTGCTGGTCTTGACCGGGCAGCGTTTGCTGGGTGTCGGCGCCGATGGCCAACTGCTGCATGACTATCCCGTGACTGCAACACTGCGTCTGACACGCCGCGACCATGCGGGCGTGGGTGTGCTGGGTCTGGATCGCGATGGCGTACGGCTGGCGACCTGGCGGTATTCGCTGGCGCGTGCAGCGGCGGCGGGTCGTGTTGAGGCGAATTTCCACGCGGTGCAGGCGGGCACGGATGCAAGCACCCTGATTGCCGAAGCGCTCTGCCCGCAATGCGCGCAGCCGCTGCCGGAGGCCGATGCAATGTGTCCGACCTGTGCGCCGGTGTCCGAGGACGCCGCGCAGTCAGGCTGGGCATTGCTGCGTCTGTGGCGTTTCGCTCGCCCGTACGGGCTGTCGCTGCTGGGCGGGTTCCTGCTCACGCTCGGTTCGACTGCGGCCACGTTGGTGCCGCCCTATCTGACCATGCCGCTGATGGACAAGGTGCTGATCCCTTACCAGACCGGTCATGCGATCCATATGTCCATGGTGGCGGGGTATCTGGTGGCCTTGTTGCTGGCCGCGCTGGTGGCCTGGGGGCTTGGCTGGGGACGTACCTGGTGGCTGGCGCGCGTGAGCGAGCGGATTTGCATGGATCTGCGACTGGCGACGTATCGTCATTTGCAAAGCCTGCCGCTGGCTTACTTTGGCGGCAAGCGCACCGGTGACCTGATTTCGCGTATCGGCAGCGAGTCGGATCGCATTTCGGTGTTCCTGTCGCTGCATTTGCTCGATTTCGTCATCGATATGCTGGTGATGCTGATGACGGCTGCCATCCTGCTGTCGATCAATCCCTGGCTCGCACTGGTGACTTTGCTGCCGATCCCGGTGATCGCCTGGATGATCCATCGCGTGCGCGACAGGCTGCGCTTCGGTTTCGAGAAGGCTGACCGGGTCTGGGGTGAGATCAGCAATGTGCTCGCCGACACCATACCGGGGGTGCGCGTGGTCAAGGCATTTGCCCAGGAGCAGCGCGAAATCGACCGTTTCCGGGAAGCCAATCAGCGCAATCTGCAGATCAATGATCAGGTCAATGCCATCTGGTCGCTGTTTGCACCCAGCGTGACGCTCCTGACGGAGATCGGCTTGCTGGTGGTGTGGGCATTCGGCATCTGGCAGGTCGGGCATGGTCAGATCACGGTGGGCATACTGACCGCATTTCTCACCTACATCAGCCGTTTTTACACCCGGCTTGATTCGATGAGTCGTATCGTGTCGGTGACGCAGAAGGCGGCAGCGGGAGCCAAACGCATCTTCGAGATTCTTGATTATCAGTCGAGCGTGCCCGAACCGGCCAATCCGGTGCACCCGACCGCGCTGCGTGGACGGATTGCGTTGCGCCACATCGGGTTTCGTTATGGCAACCGCAGCGTGATTCACGGCATGGATCTGACCATCGAGCCGGGTGAGATGATCGGCCTGGTCGGGCACAGCGGTTCGGGCAAGAGTACCCTGGTGAATCTGATCTGCCGGTTCCACGACGTGAGCGAAGGAGCGATCCTGGTCGATGGCGAGGACATCCGCAATTTCCCTGTCAGCGAATACCGCCGCCACATCGGGCTGGTGCTGCAGGAACCATTCCTGTTTTTTGGCACCATCGCCGAAAATATTGCGTATGGCAAACCCCACGCCACGCACGAAGAAATCGTAACCGCCGCACGCGCGGCGCATGCGCACGAATTCATCCTGCGCCTGCCGCAAGGTTATGACTCGCTGGTGGGTGAGCGCGGGCAGGCGCTTTCGGGTGGCGAGCGCCAGCGTATTTCGATTGCGCGTGCCTTGCTGATCGATCCACGCATTCTGATCCTCGATGAAGCCACGGCCTCGGTGGATACCGAAACCGAACGCGAGATCCAGGCTGCGCTCGATAACCTGGTGCGCGGACGCACGACCATCGCCGTGGCGCACCGTCTGAGTACGCTACGACATGCCGACCGGCTGGTGGTGCTGGAGCGCGGTCGCATTGTCGAGGTCGGCCGGCATGAAACGCTGCTGGCCATGAATGGCGCCTATGCCCAACTCTACGAAGCCCAGGCACGCCAGGTCGATGATGAACGCGAAGGAGAGTTGCTTGCCGATCCAGTCTGATGTTGCCGGAAGACTGACGTTCATCGACGCTCGCGGAGAGCGGCACGATGCGTTGCTGCCAGTGCGGGCATTCCCCCTGAGTGCGCCGCAGGGCAGTGTCAGTCTGGTGGATGATCGCGGACAGGAGTGCCTGTGGATTCCCGAATTGAGTGAATTGCCGCCCGCCGAGCGTCAGTGCGTCGAGGCAGCGTTGGCCGAACGTGAGTTTGTGCCGAAAATTCTCACCATCGAGGCCATCAGCGGCTATTCTCTGCCCAGCGAGTGGCGCGTGCGCACCGACCGCGGCGAGACGACGCTGACGCTCAAGGCGGAGGAGGATATCCGTCGCCTCAGTGGCGGGCGCGTGCTGGTTGCTTCAGCCAGCGGGGTGCAGTTTCTCATTCCGGACGTGAGCCGGCTCGACCGGATGAGCCGGCGCAATCTGGATCACTTCATGTAAGAAGGCGCGCACGTTTAGCCGGCAGGGATGTGTGCCAGCGCCATCAGCAGCAGAATCAGTGCCCAGATGGCGAGCGTGCGCCAGATCAGGCTGTTGACGCCCGCCAGGTCATGCAGCGTGGCGTTTTCGCCAAGACCGAATTCCGGCAATGTCGCTGTGGCGGGCAGGCGAATGCCGAGCGCCCCGGTACCGCTGGCCAGCACCTCGCCAAGGTTGCTGTCCGTGTTGTGTGTGGCCTGACTGCGCCAGCAGTACATGGCGTCTTCGAAGTTGCCTGCAACCGCGAAACTCAGCGCTAACGCCTGCGCCGGCAGCCAGTCGATGCGCCATACGGCCGAGTGGGCGAAGTGGGCGAAGGCACCGTGGGTGTCCGGATCCCAGTGTTCGGCGATATTGTGACTGAGGCGGTATAAGACGGCGCCGACCGGCCCGAGGGGAGTGAGCAGTGCGAACCAGAAAATGACGCCGAACAGGTGCCGCAGCGCATCCGCCAGCCGGTTTTCGATGGCGATGCGCAGGGTGTCGCCTTCGCGCTCATCCATGTTGCCGTCGCACCACTGCAATGCTTCCTGTCGTGCCACTTCGGGCTGGCCGCGCAGCAGTGCGGTCAGGATATTCCGGGTGACCCGGTTCTGGCAGCGCAGTTGCAGGCTGGCATAGAGCACCGCGATATTCCACAGCCAGGCCAGCCAGCCCGAAAGCGCGAGCAGGCCGAAATGCACTGCGCTCGTGACGAGCAGCGCCGGCAGCATGGCGGCGAACCATGCGAGCCTGCCGTGGCGGTGCTCGCCTGCATTCAGCTGGTGTGCGAGAAACTGCAACGGCAACATCAGGCGTTCGAGCCACAAACGCGGCAGCGGACGGTAGTGTTCCAGCAGCAGTGCGACCAGCAGGATACTCAGGGTCAAGACGATCTCCCTGAAAAGAGCGGGATGAGGTGGCGGACCGGGTTCATGGCCGCCGTCTGTCAGTCCGCCATATCGACGGTCAGTGTGCCCATCTGGCTGACGGAATGGCCCGCGGTATAGATTTCGACCGTGGGCAGGCGGATGTCGCGACCCTGCGGCCTGAGATAATCGAACAGTGCCTGGTAGGCCTTGCTCGGTGCAAGTTGCATGCTCGCCTGTACGCTGGCGCGCAACACGTTGCGTGCCGGGATATCATCGAGCCTGAGTGGCTCGGGGACTGCGGTACCGGGTGGGATCTCGTAACCGACGCGAGCATGCTGCTCTGTCTTGCGGGTATTGCGTGGGTCGGTGTAGAGCACCACAACCGGACTGCCGGGCTGGATGCGCGCCGCCACGAGCATGCCGCGCACCTTTTCCTGAGCGTCGGCGATGGCGCCGAGATCTCCGAAAAAGTCGGTATAGGCGTAATGAACCGGTTCGCTGCGGGTTTCGCGGATGTCGGTACGGTTGAATGCGCCCCACCAGAACAGGACCACGAGGATCGGCACGAGAAACGCGAAAACGAAACCTACCCAGTTTTTCTTGATCAAAATGGCTCCGGAGCAGAACGTCAGGCGAGGCAAAGATAACACAACCGCCGCGGCTTGTCGCGGCGCGCACCCCGCAGGCGGCTCATGTTTGCCGGTGGCAGCCTGCGGCCGGACATGATACATTCGCGCTGAACCGGGGCCGGCTCGGGCATTCGGACGATTGCAATTCAGGAGACTACATGAAACACACCCAATCTTATGGTGCCCTGCTGGTGTCGCTGCATTGGCTGGTAGCTGCTTTGATCGTTCTGGTATTCGCACTGGGATGGTGGATGGGCGACATGCCCAAGGGACCGGACAAGGTGCAGACCATGGGTTGGCATCAGACGGTCGGGATCAGCATTTTCGTGCTCGCCATCGTGCGCCTGGCCTGGCGACGCCTGCACGGCGTGCCTGAAATGCCGCTGACCACGCCGATAGAAAAACTGGCGGTGCTGGTGCAGATTGCGCTCTACCTGCTGATGCTGGCCATTCCCGTGTTTGGCTATCTGACCAGTTCGTTTGGCGGCCATGCTGTCGTGGTGTTCGGTTCGCTGACCATTCCCGGAATTACCGCCGTCGATCATGACGTGCACGAAACGATGGGAGACCTGCACCAGGCGCTGGCCTACGGGCTGCTCGGGCTGGTGGCATTGCACGTGGCCGGCGCGCTCAAGCATCACCTGATCCTGCGCGACGATGTCCTTGCGCGCATGGCACCCTGGGTTCGCAAACGCTGACCTCATGTTCTCCGGGGGGGCTGCAGCCTCCCCCATCGTCTTCGCTGCTGCTATAATGGCCCGTTTATGGATTGCGGGTGAACGTCATGGAAGCGGAACGTCTGAATCAGATCGATGGTATGTTGCGGGATCTCGGCGATCGTGCCGCGGCTTTACGGAGGTATCTTTGACTTCGATGGCCAATCGCAACGTCTCGAAGAAGTCAATGCGCTGGTAGAAGACCCGGCAATCTGGAATGACCCCAAGCGCGCCCAATCGCTTGGACGCGAGAAAAAATCCCTTGAAGGCGTGGTGCTGACCTTGCGGCGGATCGACGCAGGATTGCGCGATGCGCGCGACCTGTTCGACATGGCACGCGAGGAAAACGACGACGACACGCTGGAAGCCGTGGCCGGGGACGTGGCGCAGATCGGCAATGATGTGGCGGGCATGGAATTCAAACGCATGTTCTCCAATCCCATGGATCCGAACAACTGCTTCGTTGACATCCAGGCAGGCGCCGGAGGTACCGAAGCCTGCGACTGGGCATCGATGCTGCTGCGGCAGTACCTGCGCTATTGCGAGCGCAAAGGATTCCGCGCCGAATTGCTGGAAGAATCGGCCGGCGACGTGGCCGGGGTGAAATCGGCCACCATTCGTGTGGATGGCGAATATGCCTACGGTCATCTGCGTACCGAAACCGGCGTCCATCGTCTGGTGCGCAAATCGCCGTTTGATTCGTCTGGCGGGCGGCATACCTCATTTGCCAGCGTGTTCGTCTATCCGGAAGTGGACGATTCGATTGAAATTGATATCAATCCCGCCGAGCTGCGCATCGATACCTACCGTGCCAGTGGGGCCGGTGGCCAGCATATCAACAAGACGGATTCGGCGGTGCGTATTACGCACGTGCCAAGTGGCATCGTGGTGCAGTGTCAGAACGATCGTTCGCAGCACAAGAACCGTGCCGAGGCCATGGCCATGCTCAAGTCACGGTTGTATGAAGCCGAACTGCGCAAGCGTCAGGCCGAGCAGGACAAACTCGAAGCCGGCAAGTCCGACGTGGGCTGGGGGCACCAGATCCGTTCCTACGTCCTCGACCAGTCGCGCATCAAGGATTTGCGCACCAATGTCGAAATCTCCAATACGCAAAAGGTACTGGACGGCGACCTCGATGAATTCATCGAAGCCAGCCTGAAACAGGGAGTGTGAGCATGAACGAACAGGAACTCGAACCGGGCAGTGCGGCCGATGAGAACCAGATCATCGGCGAACGGCGTGCCAAGCTGGCTGAATTGCGATTGGCCGGAGTGGCCTTTCCCAATGATTTCGATCGGCGCGATCTGGCGGGCGATCTGCACGCGCGTCATGGCGAATCTGCCAACGAGGCCTTCGAAACTGCGCCGGTAACGGTGCAGATTGCCGGTCGCATGGTACTCAAACGCGTGATGGGCAAGGCCAGTTTCGCCACGCTGCAGGACAGTTCGGGCCGCATGCAGATTTACGTCACCAATGATCAGGCCGGCGAATCGGCGCACCAGGCATTCAAGCGCTGGGACCTGGGCGATATCGTCGGCGTCACCGGCGTGCTGTTTCGTACCCGTACCGGGGAACTCACGGTGCAGGCACAGGCAGTGCGGTTGCTGGTCAAGGCATTGCGGCCATTGCCGGAAAAGTTTCACGGCCTCACCGACCAGGAACAGAAATACCGTCAACGTTACGTCGACCTGATGACCAGCGATGCGTCACGTCAGGTGTTTCTTGCCCGTTTCCGCATCGTGCAGGCGATTCGCCAGTTCATGACCGGGCATGGATTCCTCGAGGTGGAAACGCCGATGATGCATCCGATTCCGGGCGGAGCGGCGGCCAAACCTTTCGTCACCCATCACAATGCGCTGGACATGTCACTGTACCTGCGCATCGCGCCAGAACTGTACCTTAAGCGGCTCGTGGTGGGCGGTCTGGAAAAGGTGTTCGAAATCAACAGGAATTTCCGCAACGAGGGATTGTCCACCCGGCACAACCCCGAATTCACCATGATGGAATTCTACGAGGCTTACCGGGATTACCGCTACCTGATGGATTTTACCGAGCACCTGCTGCGCGACGTGGCACGGACTGCGGTTGCGACACTGCAAGTGCCATTCCAGGATGGCGTGATCGACCTGGAACCCGATTTCGACCGGCTGACCATCGTCGAGGCGATCCGCAAATATCACCCGCAATATGCCCTGTCCCAGCTGGAAGATCGCGCCTGGCTACTCGAATGGTTTGCGGCCAACCGCGAGAAGCACCGTCCCGATGACGGGCTGGGCGGGTTGCAGCTGAGCTTTTTCGAGGCCACCACCGAAGCGTTGCTGGTGCAACCTACGTTCATTATTGATTATCCGGCTGAAGTTTCGCCGCTGGCGCGTCGGTCGGATGCCCATCCGGAAATCACCGAGCGCTTCGAATTGTTCGTCGCGGGGCGTGAAATTGCCAATGGCTTTTCCGAACTCAACGATCCCGAAGACCAGGCAGAGCGGTTTCTGCTGCAAGCGCGTCAGAAAGAGGCGGGAGACGAAGAGGCCATGCACTATGACGCCGATTACATTCGTGCCCTGGAATATGGCCTGCCGCCAACTGCGGGTTGCGGTATCGGCATCGACCGATTGGTCATGCTGCTGACTGGCAGCCAGAACATCCGCGACGTCATCCTGTTTCCGCACATGCGCGCTGAATGACGCGCAGCGCTTATTCGCTTATCCGGCGGCGCTTTTGCCGCCGGAAATGGAATTTCAGCGCCAGAACCATGCTCGCCAGCATCAGCGTGACGCTATTGGCCACGATGACCGGCCAGGCATGCAGGCGGATGCCATAGCACAGCCAGAGCCCGACACCGGTGATGAAAATCACGAACATGCTGGTGGAGATGTCTTCCGCATGACGGGTACGCCAGATGCGTATTACCTGAGGAATAAAGGACAACGTGGTCAACGTACCGGCAAGCATGCCGATCAGATCGGATTCGGGCAATCGGGTTCACCAGAAGTAGGGATAAGGATAAGGATACATGCCCCAGGGTGGCGCGAACGGATATTCCCACGGGCCGAACATGGGGCTGCCCCAGCCTGGCCATGGGCCATACGCCGGATTGTCGAATCGTGGGTCGTAAGGCGGAGTGGCCGGGGTGACGCGGGCCGCAGCGACCCAGGGCAGGTTGTCGAAACTTTCTGGCTGCAGAATGCCGCGTGCGCGCAACCAGTCGCCGGTTTCGTAATTGCTGCCGGAATAATAACCGAAGGCGCACACCTCGAATACCTCGGGCATGGTGCGGTCGGTTTCCTGTCGGCTGCGGCGCAGCTTGAAGCAGGTGTCTTCGTCATGCCGGGTTTGCGCTACAATCTGTCCGGTCCAGTCGATGGATTTCCCGGCAGGGTCGAAACCGGCCCATGCCGGCAGGGCAAGACAACTGGCAAACAGTGCGTACCATACTCGCATGATCGGGTCCCCCGAATGAAGGGTCGTGATAGCAGTGTACTATAGGGTAACAGGACAATGAGTGAAAGCATAACCCACATTACCTTGCATCCGCGAGAAGAAAAATCTGCAGTGGCAGCGTACTGGCAGACTTATGCCGCCCGTTTTCCCGGGCTGGAACTGGAAGTCGCGGAACTCGATTGTGGTGATTACGCGCTGGGTGGCGGTGTGCGCGTCGAGCGCAAGTCGGCGACGGATTTCAATTTGTCGGTCATGGACCGGCGGCTGTATGGCGAGGTGGCCCGGCTGAAAGCGGTGGCCGACCAGGTCGTCTACGTGGTGGAGGGCGACCTGTTTGCCGAACGTTTTCACAGCGACCCGCAACTGACACGCGAGGCGCTGGCGTGGATGACGGCCTTGCAGGGGGTGGCGCTGCTGCCGAGTTCAGGTGAGGCGTTCAGTGCGGAAATGCTGTTTTCCATGGCGAAGCTGGCGCAGCATGGTTTTGGTCAGCCACCGGTGTTGCGCAATGGCAAACCTTTTGATCCTCGCGGCGCTCAACTGTATGTGGCCGAAGGCTTGCCGGGAATTTCACCCGTGGTGGCCCGCCGCCTGCTTGAACATTTTGGCACGCTGACTGCGCTGTGTACGGCACCGGTCGAGGCGCTGGCCCAGGTCGAAGGTGTCCCGGTTCAACTGGCGCAACGCATCCGCAAGGTGCTCGATGCCGAATTCAGGTCCGCCTGAGCGATTGAAGAAGGAGTGTCCATGAATCAGACCGCGCAGGAAATTGCCATGTTGCGCAGGGAGCTTGAAATGCTCATGCGCGAGCGTGAAGCGCTGTTGCGCGTCGGTGGAGCGGCTGCCCTGTTCGTTGCTGAGCTCGACAGTCTGCAGTTGCCGGAGAAGACCTGGAATGTTGCCGAGTTTCTGGCGGAATCGCTCAACATGTTGAACGAAGATACGTTGCAGGAAGCGCTCGAGACGGTAGGGTCTGCCGTACAGCGGTCCGAAATGAACGACGCTGCGCAGTCTGAAGCAGGAACTTCCTGACGACGGGTGCTAATCCGTGTCGAGGCACAGGTCCAGCGCCGTCTGCCAGTGGGGCATGACGATACCGAACGCGGCATGCAGCTTGCTGTTATCGAGAACCGAGTTGGCTGGCCGACTGGCCGGGGTGGGGTAGTCGCTGGCCGGGATCGGGTGCAAGGTGACCTGTCGGCCTTCCATGAGCGGGGTGCGGATGAGAATGGCTTCGGCAAAATCGTGCCACGAAGCGCTGCCGCCGCAGGTCAGGTGGTAGACGCCCGACAGTTCGGGCTGGACGAAAGGGCGGCGCGCAAGGAGTTGCGCTGTGGCTTCCGCGATGCTGCGCGACCAGGTCGGGGCACCGATCTGGTCGGCGACGATGCGCAGGTTGTCGCGTTCGCGGAATAGCCGCTGCATGGTGAGCAGGAAATTCCCGCCCCGTAGGCCATACACCCAACTGGTACGCAGGATCAGGTGGGCGATGCCCTGTTCGCGGATGGCCTGTTCGCCTTCGAGTTTGGTTGCGCCATAGACGCCGAGCGGGTGCGTGATGTCGGTTTCAAGCCACGGCGTTTTTTTGCTGCCGTCGAAGACGTAGTCGGTGGAAAAGTGCACCAGCGGTACGCCAAGGCGGGCGGCCTCTTCGGCGAGAATGGCTGGTGCGATGGCATTGATGGCCCGTGCCAGAGCGGGTTCCGATTCTGCGCGGTCGACCGCGGTGTGTGCAGCCGGGTTGACGATCAGTTCCGGTTTGAGCGTGCGCACGAAATCACGCAGATTATGCATGTCGCTCAAATCGAGCGCATCGCGTCGCGGCGCGACGACTTCTCCCAACGTGGCCAGCGTGCGTTGCAATTCCCAGCCGACCTGGCCGCTGGAGCCGGTGAGCAGGATTTTCATGCAAAGGTCTCGCACTGAGCCAGCGGCAGGCCGGCGGCATCTTTGGCCGCAATCGTCGGTTCGCCGTCCAGCGGCCAGGAGATTGCGAGCGCGGGGTCGTTCCACAGCAGACAGCGCTCGTGCGGCGGCGCCCAGTAATCGGTGGTCTTGTAGAGGAACTCGGCCACGTCGGAGGTGACTACGAAACCATGGGCGAAGCCGGGTGGGATCCAGGCCATGCGCCGGTTTTCTGCCGACAGTTCCATACCCACCCACTGACCGAATGTTGGCGAGGAACGACGCAGATCGACCGCCACATCGTAGACGCTGCCGACAATGGCGCGCACCAGTTTGCCCTGGGTGTGCTCGATCTGGTAGTGCAGGCCGCGCAGCACGCCGCGACGTGAACGCGAATGGTTGTCCTGCACGAATTCCTGCGGAATTCCCAGTTCGCTGAAGGTGCGGCGGTTGTAGCTTTCATAGAAGAAACCGCGCTCGTCACCGAATACCCGGGGTTCGATGAGCACGACGTCGGCAATGGCGGTGGGCAGGATATTCATGTTCAGAACAATTGGTCGTGCAGCATGTTGAGCAGGTAGCGGCCATAGCCGTTTTTCTTGAGTGGCTGGGCCAGCCGTTCGATCTGTTCCGCACTGACGTAGCCCAGGCGGTAGGCGATTTCTTCCGGACAGGCTATTTTCAGTCCCTGACGGTTTTCGATGGTCTGGATGAAGGTGGATGCCTCCAGCAGCGACTCGTGGGTGCCGGTGTCGAGCCAGGCGTGTCCGCGTCCCATGACTTCGACCTGTAGCTGCCCGCGGCGCAGGTATTCGAGATTGACGTCGGTGATTTCCAGCTCGCCACGCGGCGACGGTTTGAGGTTGCGCGCGATTTCGACCACCTGTTGATCGTAGAAATACAACCCGGTCACCGCATAGCGCGATTTTGGCCGCGCCGGTTTTTCTTCAAGGCTTACCGCTTTGCCCTGGGCGTTGAACTCGACCACGCCGTAGCGTTCCGGATCCTGCACAGGATAGGCAAATACCGTAGCGCCTATCTCGCGTGCCGAGGCGGCACGCAAATCCTGGGCAAATTCATGCCCATAGAACAGGTTGTCGCCAAGGATCAGCGTGCTGGGCTGGTCGCCGACGAAATCCGCGCCGATGATGAATGCCTGGGCCAGTCCGTCCGGCGAGGGTTGCACCGCGTATTGCAGGTGGATGCCCCACTGACTGCCGTCACCGAGCAACTGCTGAAAGCGTGGCGTGTCGAGTGGCGTGGATATGATGAGTATGTCACGGATACCCGCCAGCATCAGGGTGCTGAGCGGGTAGTAGATCATGGGCTTGTCATAGACTGGCAGCAGCTGCTTGGATACGGCCTGGGTAATGGGGTACAGGCGGGTGCCGGAACCGCCGGCCAGGATGATGCCGCGGCGCCCGCTCACGTGCGTGCTCCATAGTGCCGTTCGAGCCAGTGGCGGTACTCGCCACTGGTCACGGCTTCGACCCAGGGCTGGTTGTCGAGGTACCAGGCCACGGTTTTGCGAATGCCGGTTTCAAAGGTTTCTTCTGGCTTCCAGCCCAGTTCACGTTCGATCTTGCCCGCGTCGATGGCGTAGCGCCGGTCGTGGCCGGCGCGGTCGCGCACGTGGTGGATCAGTGCGCGGTGCGAGCCTGTCTGCGGTCGCGCCTGATCGAGGATGTCGCACAGCGTGTGCACGACTTCCATGTTGGTTTTTTCATTCCAGCCGCCGATATTGTAGACTTCGCCGGGGCGACCGGCGTTCAGGACGGTGCGGATGGCGCTGCAGTGGTCGCTGACGTATAGCCAGTCGCGGATGTTGAGGCCATCGCCGTAGACCGGCAGGGGCTTGCCGCTCAGCGCGTTGTGGATCATGAGCGGAACGAGTTTTTCCGGGAACTGGTATGGGCCGTAATTGTTCGAGCAGTTGGTCGTGAGCGTCGGCAGGCCGTAGGTGTGATGCCAGGCGCGAACGAGGTGGTCCGAAGCGGCTTTGGACGCAGAATAGGGGCTGTTGGGCGCGTAGGGGGTGTGTTCGGTAAACGGGGCATCCTGCGGCCCGAGCGAACCATAGACCTCATCTGTGGACACGTGCAGGAAGCGGAACCCGGCCTTGTCGTCGGTGCCCAGTTGTTCCCAATACTCCCGTGCTGCGCCGAGCAGGGCGAATGTGCCATTGACGTTGGTGCGGATGAAGTCTTCCGGCCCATGAATCGAGCGGTCCACATGGCTTTCCGCGGCAAAGTTGATGATGGCCCGCGGCTGGTGTTCCTGCAGCAGATGGGCAACCAGTGCAGAATCGCCGATGTCGCCATGCACAAACAGGTGACGAGGATCGTCGGCCAGTGAATCGAGATTGTGCAGGTTGCCTGCGTAGGTCAGTTTGTCCAGGTTGACAACGGGTTCGCTGCAGGATTTCAGCCAGTCCAGTACGAAGTTTGCGCCGATGAACCCGGCACCGCCTGTTACAAGAATCATGTGGATGCGCTCTTTCTTGCGTGTGTTGGCACAAGGGCAGCGGTGATGCGCGGCCGGGTCCGCCATCCGTACCGGATAGGCAGGA
The DNA here is from genome assembly GCA_021782795.1 of Pseudomonadota bacterium. Lineage (GTDB taxonomy): Bacteria > Pseudomonadota > Gammaproteobacteria > Burkholderiales > Sulfuriferulaceae > Sulfuriferula. The sequence goes on from JAJXUP010000006.1 coordinate 31,441, forward strand.
TGACCTGCGCGCAACGGATGACCTCGGTTCCAGTGTTACGAATGCACGGCGACAGGAATCGATCCGCTATTAGCCTGGTCGCGGTCATTTCTCCGCAACCGTCGCGATTGTAACAGAGCTGGATGCATTGTGTGCAATCAGACGAGAGCGTTTTCTTCCTCGAACTGCAGCGCGACCTGCTCGTTTTCGTCGATGTCGAGCGTGACCTTTCCGCCATTGGCCAGCCGTCCAAACAGCAGTTCGTCAGCCAGTGCGCGCCGCAGCGTATTCTGGATCAGCCGGGCCATAGGACGGGCACCCATCTTCGGATCGAATCCGTTCTTGCCCAGCCAGTTCTTGAGCGCGTCGGTGAAATGCGCGTCGACTTTCTTTTCGTGCAACTGGTCTTCGAGCTGCATGAGGAATTTGTCGACCACCAGGCGGATGGTGTCCGGCGACAGCGGAGCGAACGAGACCGTGGCATCGAGCCGGTTGCGAAATTCGGGTGAGAACATGCGCTGGATGTCACGCATTTCATCGCCAGCTTCCGCCGTACTGGTAAAGCCGATGCTGGCCTTGCCCAGCGTTTCCGCCCCGGCATTGGTCGTCATGATGAGGATGATGTTGCGGAAATCGGCACGTCGGCCATTGTTGTCGGTCAGTGTGCCGTGATCCATGACCTGCAGCAGCACGTTGAAAATGTCGGGATGCGCTTTCTCGATCTCATCGAGCAACAGCACCGCGTACGGGTTCTTGGTGATGGCCTCGGTCAGCAGGCCACCCTGTTCGAATCCGACATAACCCGGAGGTGCGCCGATCAGGCGTGACACGGCGTGGCGTTCCATGTATTCCGACATGTCGAAGCGGATCAGTTCGATGCCCAGCGTGTAGGCCAACTGACGCGCAACCTCGGTTTTGCCAACCCCGGTCGGGCCGGAGAACAGGAAGGCACCGATCGGTTTCTGCGGGTTGCCCAGACCGCTGCGCGCCATCTTGATGGCAGCCGACAGCGCGGTGATGGCCGCATCCTGGCCGAACACCACGGCCTTGAGATCGCGTTCCAGGTTGCGCAGCTGCAGATGGTCGTCAGTGGAGACCGTTTTGGACGGAATGCGGGCGATTTTGGCGACCACATCCTCGATTTCCTTGCGCGTAATGACCTTCTTCTGTTTCGAACGCGGCAAAATGCGTTGGGCTGCCCCGGCTTCGTCGATGACGTCGATGGCCTTGTCCGGCAAGTGACGGTCATTGATGTAGCGTGCTGCCAGTTCTGCCGCCGTGGTCAGCGCCGATAGCGTGTAGCGGATGTTGTGGTGTGCCTCGAAGCGCGATTTGAGCCCGCGCAGGATGGCGACGGTTTCTTCCACGCTCGGCTCGTCGACATCGATTTTCTGGAAACGGCGCGACAGTGCATGATCTTTTTCGAAAATGCCGCGGTACTCGTTGTAAGTGGTCGCGCCGATGCACTTGAGCTGTCCTGACGACAGTGCGGGCTTGAGCAGGTTGGAGGCATCGAGCGTGCCGCCGGACGCGGCGCCCGCGCCAATCAGCGTGTGGATTTCGTCGATGAACAGAATGGCCTTGCTGTTGGCTTGCAGTTGCTTGAGCACGGCTTTGAGGCGTTGCTCGAAATCGCCGCGATATTTGGTTCCGGCCAGCAGTGCGCCCATGTCGAGCGAGTAGATGGTGCTGTCTTCGAGCACGTCCGGGACGTTGCCTTCGACGATGCGTCGCGCCAGACCTTCGGCAATGGCAGTCTTGCCGACGCCGGCCTCGCCGACCAGCAGCGGGTTGTTCTTGCGACGCCGGCACAGGATCTGGATGACGCGCTCGAGTTCGTGTTCACGCCCGATGAGCGGGTCGATCTTGCCGACCAGCGCCCGCGAATTGAGATTTTCGGTGAAGCTCTCCAGTGCGCCTGGCATCGTGGATTCTTCGCCAGGTTCGGCAGCCGGTTCGCTGCGAGGCGGTTCGCTCTGCGGGGTTTTGGCGATGCCGTGGGACAGGTAGTTGACGACGTCAAGTCGGGTCAGTCCCTGTTGCGACAGATAGTAGACGGCGTGCGAATCCTTTTCGCCGAACAGCGCGACCAGGACGTTGGCGCCCGTGACTTCCTTTTTACCCGAAGATTGCACGTGCAGGATGGCGCGCTGGATGACGCGCTGGAAGCCCAGTGTAGGCTGGGTGTCGACCTCTTCTGCTCCGGCCAGTGTAGGCGTGTGCTTGGCAATGAATTCCGTGAGTTGCTGACGCAGCGATTCGATGTCCACGGTGCAGGCGCGCAGCACTTCGGCCGCCGATGGGTTGTCGAGCAGCGCCTGCAGCAGGTGTTCCACCGTAATGAATTCGTGTCGCTTCTGTCGCGCATCCATGAATGCCAGATGCAGACTGACTTCGAGTTCCTGGGCAATCATTCAATTTTCCTCCATTACGCATTGCAGCGGGTGCTGATGCTGCCGCGCATAACCGGTGACCTGCGCCACTTTGGTTGCTGCGATATCCGCCGGGTAGAGCCCGCAGACCCCTCGCCCCTCATTGTGGACCCGCAGCATGATCTGGGTCGCCTGTTCCTGGGTTTTGCCGAAAAAATGTTGCAAGATGTGTACCACGAAATCCATGGGCGTGTAATCGTCATTGAGTAACACGACCTTGAACATCGGCGGGGGCGCCAGTTTGCTTCTGCCTGGCGCGAGCAGTGTGTCTTCTCGATGCCGTGTCGCCATTTCTTCCGTTGTTCCTTCCGTTGGCCGGCATGCGTTCATGGCCAGCCTCGGGGGCGGGTTGCTGCGCATTTTCATGATCCGTTACTTGTGCATTTTGAACATTCGAGTGAATTTTTCAAGTATTCCAAAAAAAATAAATCGGCTGATTCATTTAACGCTTGCCAAATTGCATGGGTAGGAGTAAAAAGTAGTCCGGAGTTGGGTATCAAGGTTCTAGCAAGTCTGGTGCTGCCGTTGTGTGATCTTGATTCTCAAACAAGTAATGGCCGGTATGGTCTGTTTTTTATCAAGGAAGTAACAATGGCAACTGGGACTGTCAAGTGGTTCAACGATTCCAAGGGATTCGGTTTCATTACCCCGGACGATGGCAGCGAAGATCTCTTCGCGCATTTCTCCGCGATCAACATGGGTGGTTTCAAGACCCTGAAAGAAGGCCAGAAGGTCAGCTTTGAAGTTTCGCAAGGCCCGAAGGGCAAGCAGGCTTCGAACATTCAGCCGGGCTGATCGACCGGCCCCGTCCAGTAGCGGCCATCCCGTGATGGCCGTTCGGTAGGGTAGTGGTTTTCCGCAGTTTTTCTGTGGGCAGGGGGCGCATACCTTGAGTTTGCGCCCTTTTTGTTTGTGCAGACACCCCGACGTGTGACGCCCGGGGCTGGTCGCCGGTACGGACTCGCACCGGCGGTGCATTCCCCGCAACGGGGCGCGTGCACTACATGTGTGCGATCATTTCCTCGCCAAACGCCGAGCAGCTGACCTGCGTGGCGCCGTCCATGAGGCGGGCAAAATCGTAAGTGACGCGGCGTGCGGCGATTGCGCCCTGCATGCCGGCGATGATCCGGTCGGCCGCATCGTCCCACCCCAGGTGTCGCAGCATCATTTCAGCCGAAAGGATGATGGAGCCGGGGTTGACGAGGTCCTGACCGGCGTATTTCGGGGCAGTGCCGTGAGTGGCCTCGAACATGGCAACGCTGTCGGACAGGTTGGCGCCCGGCGCGATGCCGATGCCACCCACTTCGGCGGCAAGCGCATCGGAAATGTAGTCGCCGTTGAGGTTGAGTGTCGCGATGACGTCGTATTCATCCGGGCGCAGCAGGATCTGCTGCAGAAAGGCGTCGGCGATGACGTCCTTGATGATGATGCCATTGGGCAGGCGGCACCATGGGCCGCCATCGATCTCCACCGCGCCGAATTCGCGTCGGGCAAGCTCGTATCCCCACTTCTTGAAGCCGCCTTCAGTGAATTTCATGATGTTGCCCTTGTGCACCAGCGTCACCGAACGGCGTTTGTGATCGATGGCATACTGGATGGCGCGACGGATCAGCCGCTCGCTGCCTTCCACCGATACTGGCTTGATGCCGATGGCGGAACTGTCGGGAAAGCGGATCTTGCTGACTCCCATTTCCTGCTGCAGCCAGGCGACCACCCGTTTTGCTTCGGCGCTGTTGGCTTCCCATTCGATACCGGCGTAGATGTCTTCGGTGTTTTCGCGGAAGATCACCATGTCCACTTTTTCTGGAGCCTTGACCGGACTGGGTACGCCGGTGAAATAACGCACCGGGCGCAGGCAGACGTAGAGGTCGAGCAATTGCCGCAGTGCCACGTTGGGCGACGGGATGCC
>JAJXUP010000097.1 GCA_021782795.1 Pseudomonadota bacterium
CGATTCCGATGGTCTGGCGATGTGGACCGGACGCGGCGAACGCCTGTGGCGGCCACTCAACGATCCTGCCGGCATCCGCCTTTCGGTATTCACCGACCACAACCCGCGCGGCTTCGGCCTGATGCAGCGTCAGCGCCACTACGACCGCTATCTGGATGCCGTACATTATGAACGGCGTCCAGGACTGTGGATCGAACCGCTCGACGACTGGGGTGACGGCAGCGTGCAACTGATCGAACTGCACACCGCGGAAGAAATTTACGACAACATCGTCGCCATGTGGGTGCCTGCAACTGCAGCCACTGCCGGTTCGAGCCACACCCTGCGCTACCGTCTGTACTGGGCCGCAAACGAACCCGACCCGGGTCCGCTGGCCCGTTGTGTCGCAACCCGCATCGGACGCGGCGGCGAACCTGGCTCGCGTCCGGCTGATTCGGTACTGTTCGTCGTGGAATTTGAAGGCGCATTGCTGGACAGCCTGCCACAGAATGTCCAGCCACAGGCCGACATCTCCGCCAGCCGCGGTCAGGTCGCCGCCATCGCGATCGAACGCGATCCGGACGGCAATCCGGCGCACTGGCGCGCGCGCTTTGAACTGCGTCACGCACCAGCCGGCGATACGCCCGTAGAACTGCGCCTGGCATTGCGCAACGCTGATCAGATACTGAGCGAAACCTGGCTCTATGCGCACCCGGTGACCTGAACACGGTCCGAGGCACGGATCAGGTTCATTTCACCGCTATTTGCCGGGAGCCTGTCCGTCGTCCGTCTGCTCGATCACCTCGTGCGCGAGTTCGGCAATCTGGTGTCGCAACTCCTGCATGGCCTGCGCACCCTCGGCGGTGGCGCGATAATATTTGCGCATTTTTCCGCCCACCACTTCCCGATCGGACACCAGATAGCCCTCGCGCTCCATCGCGTGCAATAACGGATAGAGCGTGCCCGGGCCGATACCGTATCCATGCCGCGCCAGTTCCTGGATCAGTTCCAGACCGAATATCCGCTCCCGCAGCGCATGGTACAGCACATGCACGCGAATGAAACTCAGGGTGATTTCCCGCAGAAAACGCATCGCATCCTCATTTGACAGCCATGCCGATGGCCAGGCGCGCCACCACAGCGCATCTTATCACTGCGCTGCCGGAATGAGGATTTTCCTTGCCGCGGCCAGCGAAGGGGTTCCGCCGACTGCATCACCGATACGCTACTCTGCGTGCTTGTGGATCGCGCCGATGTTGCCCCACAGCGACAGATCGTCCACTTCAACCCCGATCCACCACAGACGACCGAGGCTGTCGCGGTCGACACCACCGACGACACGCTGCCCCTCGGCAAGCACGATGTGGCTGGCGAATTCATCGGCGCGTTCCGGATCACGGAAGACGTGCCACATCACCACCCGCGTTTGCAATCCGCGCACCGGCAGGCCGCGCGCACGTTCCAGCATGGGAGCATACATGATCGTTTCTCCTGTCATGACAGCGATGTATTCAGCCTACTCCGCCATGACGCGCTTGCCAACCCGTTCGATGCAAGGGGTATTCCGGCTGACAGCCATGATACCAGTCAGAAACCCTGACCATTCACTCCGGGGGTTTCCCTGTTCATTGGCACGGTCTTCGCGTGCCGTCAGGCGTACCGCGGCCTGCCGCTACGTGCCTGCCCGGCGGTACTGCTCTGCTGACCGTGCACAATCGGGGGCGACATCCTGCCGCACCCCGGCTGCGGACGCAGGTTGCAAGCACACGCACTACCAGCGCGGATGCGGAAACATGTCCTTGAGCACCCGTGTCAGTTCGCGACCGCCAGGCAAGTGCTCCAGCCATTCGGGAAACAGCACCATCTGCAACAGCAACAACATGACGACCAGCATCGCCACATTCATGAACAGGCTGTCCGGTCGCAGCACGCCCCAGTAGCGCATGGCCATGAACACTGCATCCTTGCGGTGCTCTGCCATGCTGCGCCAGCGTATCCACAGCCGCACCAGCAGATAGACGACATAGCCCCCCGACAGTGAGCCGAACACGATACGGAAGACGCCGAACAGATCGAGTTGCCCGCGCGCCACATGCTGGTAGAACCAGGACACCACACCCACCGCAATCGAAGTCATTACGGCAATGACCACATTCCACCACAGCCGCTGTCGCTCGCGCGCGAGGTCTTTCTGCCGGCGGATGAAGAACTGATCGACCTCGACCTTGAAGTACTCCACTTTCTCCTGCACCAGATCGGAGATTTCCTGTCGCGCCACCACCATGCGCTGATCCAGCGCGCTCGAGAACCGGTCGGCCGCATAATCCACCAACTCGCGTACATCATCCTTGGTGAACTGGCGCTGGTTGTGCAATTCGGCAGAAATCTTGTCCAGCTTGGCATCGATCTCGTGGCTGGTGGACTGCACCACTTCGCGCAGTTCGGAGCCCACTTTCTCCGCGCCATCGCGCACCACTTCTGCCAGACGGTCGCCGGCAAGCGCAATCGAATCGCGCGAAGCGTTGGTCAACTGCTCGCGCGCATAATTCATTTCCTTTTCAAACCAGGCCATACCGATGCCTCATCGTTCGACTGGATATCCCGGCCCGGCAGCCGGACCGTCACTTCGGCCCGGCAAACCGGCCCTCCTGACCAGAGAGCAGGCGCACGATATTGGCGCGGTGCCGCCAGATGATCAGTACCGATAGCATGCCCAACGCCAGCACCGCGCGCCGGTTGCCCAGCAGCCACCACCCCGCCAGCGGCGCGGCCAGTGCGGCGAGCAATGCCGACAGCGACGAAATACGCGTCAGCGAAAACACCAGCAGCCACAGCACCGCACAGACCACCCCAAGCAGCGGCGATAGCGCCAGCAACACGCCCAGCGCAGTGGCCACCCCCTTGCCGCCGCGAAATCCGAAATACAGCGGATACATGTGGCCCAGCAGCACCGCCACAGCCGCACCGTCGATCGCCCACAGCGGCGCATACCCGGCCTCGTACAGCAGCCGCGCGCACACCACCGCCAGCCACCCCTTGGCCAGATCGCCCAGCAAGGTCAGCAACGCCGCGCCCTTGCGCCCGGTGCGCAACATGTTGGTCGCGCCCGGATTGCCCGAACCGTGGCTGCGCGGGTCCGGCAAACCGGACAGACGGCTCACCAGCACCGCAAACGACAACGAACCCAACAGATAAGCCAGCACCACCGCAATCATATCACCCACATCCAGACAGCATGAACACTGCGACATTGTAGCCCCGAATCAGCGGCAACACAGCCCCGCCGCACGCCGTCGTGCCGGGCTGGCCGCAGCAGCGCCGCTACCGGCTCCTGTACCGTACGGCCCGATCATCCTGCAGACCCCGTTATCACACACATTGCCAGCGCAATTGCATACACTGACGCTGAACGTCACATTGTGCCGGTCGGCAACAGCCGTTTAACGGCGTGACCACGATCATTGACCTGCATCGCAGGCAACAAAATCCGTGGGTAAGATCGTATTATATTGATTATGCATCGTAAAAATTAATTTTTATGCACACGCCAAAAAAGTGGCACACCCCTTGCAGCAAACTGACCGACACCGCAGGTGTTCCCCATTTCCGTTCAAGGAGAAGCAAAATGAAACAACAAGGCTTTACGCTGATCGAACTGATGATCGTGGTCGCGATCATCGGCATCCTGGCCGCCGTGGCCATTCCCCAGTACCAGAACTATGTGATCAACTCCAAGCTCTCGGCCGCCGCCTCCAGCGTCTCCTCCGTCGAGCTGGCCATGGCCAACGACTATCAGAGCAACGGCACCTTCCCGACTGCCGCGCAACTGACCACCGAAGGCTTCAACATCACCAACCCGGCCAATGGTGACCAGATCACCATCAGCCAATCCGGATCCACCGGGCAAATCACCTACACCTTTGCCAGCCAGATCGGTACTGGTGTGCCGGCCAACAGCAGCATCACCTTCACGGCCACCCCGCCCGCTGCCGGTGGCGGTTCGTCGCTGTCCTGGGTTGCCGCCCCGGTTGGCATGACCAACCAATCTGCGGTAGCTTATGTGAGCCAGAAACTGAACGGTTCGTAATCTGAACCGCTCTGGTCCGCCGCGGTCGGCCACAAGCCGGCCGCAACTGCGGAGAACACAGCGAAGGCCACGTCTGTGGCCTTCATTTCGCCCTTCTGCGGCAGGAAGCCATGAACGCTACGATCGCTTCTTCCTCCAGGACACACCGCTTTGGCGCCTGGTTCGCCTTGCTGGTGCTGGCGGTCTGGATGATCAAACGGCCGTATTTCGGCATCTGGCACGATGAAAGCCTGTACGCACTGATCGCACTGCATTCGATACACCCCCTGCTGTACCGGAACGACCTGTTCTTTCTCTATGGCTCGCAGGCGAGCTACACGCTGTTTACCCCGTATCTGGTGGCCTGGATTCGCCATTTCGGCCTCGACAGCGGCCTGATGTATGCCACCCTGACCGGACAGGTACTGTGGCTGGCCGCACTGCTGTTTCTGGTCACCACGTTATTGCCGCGCCGGTTGTGGGCATGGACACTGCTGGCGGTTGCACTGTTCCGCTCGCAGTACACGCAAACCTTCGGTTATGCCGAACCTTTCGTCACGCCACGCCTGTATGCAGAAGCGTTCTCGCTGCTCGGGCTGGGTCTGCTGTTGCGCAGGAAACACGTTCTGGCCTGGAGCAGTCTGTTACTCGGCGCACTGATACATCCACTCATGGGGTTGCCGGTCATGGCCGTCGCCACCCTGCACCACATTCGCACCTGGCGCATGCGTGTGCTGCTCATCGCCGCAGGCTGCGTCCTCGCTGGCGGATTGATCGCTTCGGGAATCGGCCCCTTTGCCCATGTTACTCAACCGCTTCCGGGCATGCTGCGTCCCTACGAAGAACTGCGTTCGCCCTGGCTGTTCATCCACCTCTGGCCTTGGGACAATATCTCGCTGATCCTCTACAGCCTGATCGTACTTGCCTTTGCCATCCGCAACCTGGATGATCCACGCACAGATCTCGCATCCCCTGCCCTGCTGGTTGCGCTGGCCGGTCTCGCACTGGAAGCCCTGGCCGACCTGACGCACAACAGTTTTTTGCTGAGCCTGCAAACCGTGCGCTTCGTATGGATTGCCCAACTGTTCGCCGTGCTGCTCTGGTTTCCCGCAACCGACAGACTGTGGAACAGCGGCGACAATGGCCGCCGGTCCGTTCTGCTGCTGGCGTGTGGTGCGCTGGGCAACCCGGTTGGCGCCGCCCCATACGCAATGCTTGGCCTGGGCTGGTGGTACGCTGCCGCACGCATGCCAGCCCTGGCCCACCCCGGACGCCTGCTGCGTCTGGTGTTCTGGTTATTCCCGTTACAAACGCTGCTATGGGCGATACTCGATGGCCGGTTGTCGTACCTGAAATACACGCTGTTCGACCAGATGCCAGCCGGCTGGAGCCTGATCACGCTGCTGCTGCCATGGTGCGCCATCGCTGTCGCCCTGTGCTGGCGATTTTGTCCCACCCGACGTCATGCACTGTCATCCGGACTCTGGCTGGCGGCACCGGCCATGCTGCTGTTTGCCGCCACGCACTGGGACATGCGTACCGCCGAGCGACTGCCCAATACGCCACAGCGCGAGCAGATCGTTGCGGTACTGCAACAACGAATCCCGCCCGGCGCAGTGGTCTACTGGGAACACAGCTTTCGCGCGCCGTGGTTCTGGCTGCATCGCGCAGACTATGTTTCGTTCCAGCAACTGGCTGGCACGATCTTTACTCCGGATACGGCATTCGAGGGCATGCGCCGCATGCGGCGACTCAAGGCGGCCGGATTTCCCGACAGCAACTGGTCCTATGCCCTCAGCAACAGTACGTCCTCCGACATCAAACCGCATCCGCTGGCCGATGCCGCCTATGTCTGCGCCGATCCGGTGTTGCATACGCTGATCTTGCGCTACCCCATTCCGGGACTGGCCAGCGAATATCCGTTCAGTGACCCCAACACCGGTTACCATTACTATGCCTATGCGTGTCGTGCGGTGCTGAACGCCGAACATGCACAGCCGTCAATCACACCCCCTCAAGGAGAGCCTCATGCGTAACTCCACCAAGGATTCCATGCAGGCCGAGTTCCTGCGTTATCTGCTGGTTGGCGGCATTGCATTTGCCGGCGACATCAATACACTGGCGCTGCTGCACAATTACTTTGGCATGCACTACCTGCTAGCCACACTGATCGCGTTCATGGTCGGAATCGCCATCAACTACCAGTTATCCGTGCGCTGGGTATTCCGCTATCGCAGCCTGCAGCAGCACGGCATCGAGTTCGGTCTGTTCCTGCTGGTGGGCATCATCACGATGGGACTGTCGCTGGGCCTGATGGCGCTGCTGGTCGGCCAACTGGGGTTGGCCGTGTTGTGGGCGAAATGCATCACCACGGGGTTCACGCTGATCGCCAATTTCGGCCTGCGGCGTGCGCTGCTGTTCACGCGCTGGCCACAATACCGGCTGGCGCGGGCAAGCCACCAGCACCCCGATCAGGCGCCCGACTGATCGCCAGTCGCCGTCATCCGCATGGCCGTGCATGACCGCACCGCTCTGTCTGCACGGCCGGGAGCGGCCGGGCTGTCCCGAACGCCACCCGCAATGACTAGCGACGCATGATCAATATCCGTCACGGATTTGACCGCTTCGTATTATGATCCCGTCTTGCGCATCTTTCCTCATACTGACAGGCTGACCATGGGACTTTCGACACGCAGACAGGCCATCATCATCGGCGCAGGCCCTGCCGGGCTGACCGCAGCCCTGGAATTGCTGCGGCACAGCGACATCGTACCCATTGTGCTCGAAGCCGACGATTGCGTCGGGGGCATCTCGCGCACGGTCAACTACAAAGGCAACCGCATCGACATCGGCGGTCACCGTTTTTTTTCCAAGTCGGACTGGGTGATGAACTGGTGGAAGGACATCCTGCCCATCCAGGACAATGATGGCGCGGGAAAAACCACCATCCACTACCATAACCAGTCACGCGACGTCGAATCCAGCTCCGCCACGGCGGACAGCGAGCGGGTGTTTCTCGTGCGCAACCGGCTGTCGCGCATTTATTTTCTGCGCAAATTCTTTGATTATCCGCTCAAGCTGAGTGCGGCCACGGTCGCCAATCTGGGGCTGATGCGCATGATCCGCATCGGCATGAGCTACGTCCGCGTTCATTTCCAGCCACGCCGCCCGGAAACCACGCTGGAAGATTTTCTCATCAACCGCTTCGGTCGTGAGTTATACCTGACATTTTTCAAGGATTACACCGAAAAGGTCTGGGGCGTGCCCTGCGACCGGATCAGCGCCGAATGGGGGGCGCAACGCATCAAGGGTCTGAGCATCCGCAGCGCACTGCTGCATGCGCTGGGCCGCATGCTGCCATTTCGCAACGACGCCGGACAGAAAAAAGTAAACACCTCGCTCATCGAGCGTTTTCTCTACCCGAAATACGGTCCCGGCCAGATGTGGGAGACGGTCGCAGACAAGGTCACTGCTGCCGGCGGCAGCCTGCATTTGCGCCATAAA
>JAJXUP010000098.1 GCA_021782795.1 Pseudomonadota bacterium
TGCTGGGGCTGCCGTGGCGCAAGCGTACGCGCATCAGCCGTGATCTTGCCAAGGCGCAGGCCATTCTCGATGAAGACCATTATGGCCTGGACAAGGTCAAGGAACGCATCGTCGAATACCTGGCCGTGCAGCAGCGCGTAGAGAAGCTCAAGGGACCGATCCTGTGCCTGGTGGGGCCGCCCGGCGTGGGCAAGACTTCGCTCGGGCAGTCGATTGCCAAGGCCACCAACCGCAAGTTTGTGCGCATGGCGTTGGGTGGCGTGCGTGACGAATCCGAAATCCGTGGACACCGCCGCACCTACATCGGCTCGATGCCGGGCAAGATACTGCAAAGCATGAGCAAGGTAGGCGTGCGTAATCCGCTGTTCCTGCTCGACGAGGTTGACAAAATGGGGCAGGATTACCGTGGCGATCCGTCGTCGGCGCTGCTCGAAGTGCTCGACCCGGAGCAGAATCATACGTTCTCGGATCATTACATCGAGGTCGATTTCGACCTGTCCGACGTGATGTTCGTGGCCACCGCCAATACGCTCAACATACCGGCGCCGCTGATGGACCGGATGGAGGTGATTCGTCTGTCCGGCTACACCGAGGACGAAAAAGTAAATATCGCCGAACGCTATCTGGTGCCCAAGCAACTGGCAGCCAACGGTCTCAAACCTGAGGAATGCGTCATTGCCGAGAGCGCGTTGCGCGACGTCGTGCGTTACTACACGCGTGAGGCCGGCGTGCGCAATCTGGAACGGGATGTGGCCAAGATCTGCCGCAAGGCGGTGACAGCGCTGCTGACCAAGCCCGGACGTGGGAAACGCATCAGCGTGACCTCGCGCAACCTGGACAAGTTCCTCGGCGTTCGCCGCTTCAGCTATGGCATGGCCGAGAAACACAACCAGGTGGGGCAGGTCACCGGACTGGCATGGACTGAAGTGGGTGGCGAGCTGCTGACCATCGAGGGCGTGCTGATGCCGGGCAAGGGCAACATGACCACCACCGGCCAGCTGGGTGAGGTGATGCAGGAGTCGATCAAGGCCGCCATGTCGGTGGTGCGCAGCCGCTCGCGTGCCCTGGGGATTCCGGAAGATTTCTACCAGAAACACGACGTGCATATCCACCTGCCCGAGGGCGCTACGCCCAAGGATGGGCCGAGTGCCGGCATTGGTATCTGCACGGCGCTGGTTTCGGTGCTGACAGGGATTCCGGTACGTGCCGACGTGGCCATGACCGGAGAGATCACCCTCCGTGGCGAAGTGTTGCCGATCGGTGGCCTGAAGGAAAAACTGCTGGCGGCGCATCGCGGCGGGATCAAGACGGTGCTGATACCGGAAGAGAACGTACGTGATCTGGTCGAAATTCCTGACAACATCAAAAACCGGCTCGATATCCGGCCGGTGAAATGGATCGATCAGGTGTTGCAGATCGTGCTCGAGCGCCAGCCGGAACCGTTGGTGGAAGAACCGGTACTGACGCCGGAAGTACTCAATCCGGTCACGGCTGCCGCGGATATCGCACCGACCAAGCATTGAAATCATCAGCTTGGCTGAAGGCCTGCCCGTAACGGGGTGGGCCTTTGGTCTGTTGGGCCGCGTGCAACCCGCGCCGGATGGCGCATTTGTGCAGCGCCTGGCTTGACGCGGGTTAGTTCGCTTGTTATAAAGCGCTTTGCTGGACACGTCTGTAAACTAAACACAAGGGGAAACAAGTGAACAAATCTGAATTGATTGATGTCATCGCGGAATCGGCGGACGTATCCAAGGCAACAGCGGGTCGCATGATCGAAGCCGCGCTTGATGCCGTGACAGCGGCGCTGAAAAAAGGCGATGTTGTGACACTGGTCGGTTTTGGTTCGTTTTATGTTGGTGATCGTGCCGCACGTTCTGGCCGTAATCCGCAGACGGGTAAGGCGATCCAGATCAAGGCAGCCAAGGTTCCCAAGTTCCGCGCTGGAAAATCCCTCAAGGATGCGGTAAACTGACCGGCTTCCCGGGTGCTTAGCTCAGTTGGTAGAGCGTCGCCCTTACAAGGCGAATGTCGGGGGTTCGAACCCCTCAGCACCCACCAAGGGATAATCTGGAGTGGTAGTTCAGTTGGTTAGAATACCGGCCTGTCACGCCGGGGGTCGCGGGTTCGAGTCCCGTCCACTCCGCCAGCATGTCAAACGGCCTGTGTTATGCAGGCCGTTTTCATTTTCAGTCATTCCCCGGCAGGTGCTGCGGTTCCATGCGTGAAATTGACTTCGAGCAGTTCGTCGCCGAACTGGACGCAGCTGTTCAGGCGCATCTGGAATGGACGCGCAGGGTGTTGCGCTGTGCCGTGCTCAAGACCTCACCGGGCAATGAAATCCTGGATGCCGGCTCAAGCCAGCGCTGTCATTTCGGACGTTGGTTTGCTGCACACCGCGATGATTTTGCCGCGCTGGACGCCAACCGGATCGAGTCGCTGGAAACCGCGCACCATGCCATGCATGCCGCGATCGGCATTATCTGCGAGCGCATGCTGGCCGGGCTGCCCGGCGAATCCAGCCATCTCGACCGTTTTGAAACGACCCAGCATCAGCTGATCGAAGCGCTCGCCCATTACAAGACACTGGCCGTAGGCCAAAGCTCGCAAATCGATCCTTTGACCAGGTTGCCCCTGCGCCATCGCCTGGAACAGGATTTTGACCTGTTGGCCAGACATGTGCGTCGGCGTGGTGATGCCCAGTTGCTGCTCATGGTCGATGTGGACCATTTCAAGGCGGTCAATGACCGCTATGGGCATGCGGGCGGCGACGCCGTGCTGCAGGCGATTGCCGTGACGCTCAGGCAGGCAGTGCGGGAAAACGATCTGGTGTACCGGTATGGTGGCGAGGAGTTCTTGTTGCTTATGGATGTGTCGTCGAGCAGTCACGCGGAAGATTTGACTGCGCAACGGGTGCTGGAATCGCTGCGACAGCTCGCCGTCACGCTTGCGGACGGCGCGGTGGTGCGACCGACCGCTACCATTGGCGTTGCTCGGGCAGGTGAGGAAGAAACCCTGGCGCAGGCCATCCAGCGTGCGGACCAGGCCCTGTACCGTGGCAAGGCGGCCGGCAGGAACCGCTACGTCGTCGCCGGTCGTGAATGAGCAGACCGTGCCAGCGCCATCGGCTGTAATGGTTTGGAGTATAATCACTGCTTTGCCTGCGTGCTGAACAGAAAGCACGGGCCGGGCTGACATCGAACGGGTGGAATGGCATGCTGGACTGGATACGCGAACATACTCAAGGCTGGATCGTGCGGATCATACTGGCGCTGATCATGGTGCCATTTGCCTTGTTTGGCGTGAATTCCTATATCAACCATCGCAGCAACGACAGCGTCGCAGCGACGGTCGATGGCGAGAACATTTCAGTGAACGAATTCCAGCGCGCGCTGCGACAACAGCAAAACGCACTGACTGCAAGTCTGGGCGCCGAGGCTGCCAGTGTCACGGACGATCCGCGCCTGCGCAGCGAAGTGCTCGATTCCTTGATTCGTGAGCATCTGCTGGTGCAGACGGCACACAGGCTGGGCATGGTGATCAGCGATCGCCAGTTGGCCGCGTTCATCGCCACCATCCCGGCGTTCCAGAGCAACGGGCATTTTGACCTGCAACGCTATCAACAGATGTTGCGCAGTCAGGGGCTGACGGTGTCCGCTTTCGAGCAGATGGTGCGCGACGACCTGATGATGCAGGACATGCGTGCGGCATTTGCCAATGCGCGCCAGATTCCGGCCAGCTCCGCGCAGTTGTTCATGCAGGCATATGGGCAGCGGCGTGAAATCAGTCAGGTCGAGCTGACGCCTGCCGAGGCAGGTTCGGTGCCGGCCGCCAGCCCGCAGGCGATTCAGGCTTACTATGCCGCGCACGTGCGCGATTTTACCTTGCCTGCGCGCGCACGCTTCCAGTATGTGGTGCTTTCCCTCGATGATTTCGCAAGGCACCTCCCGATCGATGCGGCGGCAGTGAAGCAATACTACACACAGAACCCGACGCAGTTCATCCAGCCGGAACAGCGCCAGGCACGGCATATCCTGATTGCATCGGTTGCCGGCGACAGCCCGCAGAAGCAGGCGGCAGCACGGGCACTGGCCATGGACATCTACCATAAGCTGGTGGCCCACCCTGACCAGTTCGCTGCGTTGGCCAAGCAGTATTCTGCAGATCCGGGGTCTGCATCGCAGGGAGGCGATCTGGGCTGGTTTGCGCGAGATGCCATGGTCAAGCCGTTTGCGGACACGGTGTTCGGCATGCAGCCAGGGCAGATTTCCGCTCCGGTACATACCGAATATGGCTACCACATCATTCAGCTCGAAGGGATACGCCCGGCGAAGACACAGACCCTGGCCGAAGCCAGTGATGCCATTGTTGCCAGTCTGCAGAAACAGCAGGCCGGAACCCGCTTTGCGGATGCCGCCGAGCGCTTCAGCAACCGGGTGTTCGAGCAGGCTGACCAGCTCAAGCCGGTGGCCGACAGTCTCGGATTGACGTTGCAGACATCGGCGTGGATGACACAGCATGGCGGCGATACCGCGGTGCTGGCAGGCGGAAAAATGCTGCAGGCTCTGTTTTCTCCGGACGTGCTGGTCAAACACCATAACACTGAAGCCATCGAGGTGACTCCCAATACGCTGGTTGCAGCGCATTTACTGGATTATCAGCCTGCACGCGTTCAGACGCTGGCTGAGGTGACACCGCAGATCCAGACGTTGTTGCGTGACCAGATGGCGCGCCAGCTGGTGGCGAGCAAAGGCAATGCATGGCTGGGTGAATTGCGCGCCGGCAAGGAACCGGACGGACTCAAGTGGAGTGCGTTCGAATGGGTGACCCGTTCGCAGGCAGGTTCGCTGCCGGCCGAACTGGTCGGTCCGGTATTCATCGCCGATGAAAACACGCTGCCGGCGTATGTCGGAGCACAGGATGCGCAGGGTAACTGGCATCTGGTGCGCATTTCACGCGTCAGTGCGCCTCCCGCCGAGGCGGACAAGCTGCGCGTCATGCAGGACCAGATGGCGCGCATGCTGGCCCAGCAGGCGTTTGCCGATTACCAGCATTCGCTGCTCGACAAGGCCAAGGTGGATATCTACCGGCAGGCGGTCAACGGCGGCAATCAGCCCTGAACAGCGCAGACGAGCGGCAGAACAGGGCTGGAAGCATGGCGCAACGGTGATGGGGGGGGGCGGATTGCACGCCGCAGGAGTGTGCGGCGCGCGTTCGCAGGCAAGAGAAGTTGGTGCGGGAGCTTACTGTTCCACAACACCCATGGTCGTGTTCAGGCCGCCGTCTACATAAGTGATTTCGCCGGTGATGCCGCTGGCAAGGTCCGACAGCAGAAATGCAGCGGTATTGCCGACTTCCATGATGGTGACGTTGCGCCGCAACGGCGCGTTTTTTTCGACATGGTTGAGAATCTTGTGGAAGCCGTTGATGCCGCTGGCGGCCAGTGTGCGAATCGGACCGGCCGAGATCGCGTTGACGCGGATGCCCTTTGGCCCGAGGCTTTGCGCCATGTAGTATACGCTGCTTTCCAGACTGGCCTTGGCCAGGCCCATCACGTTGTAGTTGGGCACCGAGCGCACCGCGCCGAGGTAGGACAGCGACACCAGCGCGGACTGACGGCCTTCCATCATCGGTAGTGCAGCCTTGGCCATGGCGGCGAAGCTGTAGGAACTGATGTCATGGGCGATGCGAAAGTGCTCGCGGTTCATCGTTTCGAGAAAATCGCCGGCCAGTGCCTGTTTGGGCACGAAGGCGATGGCATGTACGAGGCCGTCGAAGCCATCCCATTCCTTGCCGAGCGAGACGAACAGCTGTTCGATTTCCTCGTCGCTGGAGACATCGCAAGGCAGGACGATAGTGCTGCCGAACTCAGCTGCCATTTCGGCGACACGTTCAGCAATTTTTTCACCCTGGTAGGTGAAGGCAAGAGAGGCGCCCTCGCGGTGGCATGCCTGGGCAATGCCGTAGGCAATCGAACGCTCGCTGATCATTCCGGTGATGAGAATTCGTTTGTCACGTAAAAATCCCATGAGACTGTCCTTGTTGTCAAAGCCCCGCCATTATACCCTCCGCATCCGGAAAAAGCCTACTACGGCGGGCCGGCATCGGCAGATCGCATCCTGTTGACTGGTGGGTGCCCACGGGTGTCGGGCGCGATCGGAGTCAGCGGTTCGCAACCCGGCCCGACTGCGGTACACTTCGTCCATGGTGCGTGTGGTATTCCTCTTTCTTGTTCTGATACTGACCGGTTGTTCCGTGCCGGTCGTCAATGATCCTTATCCTGCAGGTGAATGGCAGAGCAATACGCTCTATCTCGGCTTCGTCGAGCGGCCCAAGCACCTCGATCCTGCGCAGGCGTACAGTTCGGATGCCTATGCGGTAATCGGCCAGATTCTCGAACCGCCCCTGCAGTATCACTATCTCAAGCGACCTTACACACTCATTCCGCTGACGTTGAGCGCCATGCCGAAGGTGACGCTGATCGATACGAAAGGGCGCATATTGCCAGCGGATGCCCCGGCCGCATCAGTGTACCGCAGCATCTATGAACTGCACGTGCGGCCAGGGATTTACTACCAGCCGCACCCGGCGCTCGCGCGAGATGCCGCCGGACGGTCATGTTACATTCCGCTGTCTGCCCACCAGTTGGCGCATATGCGTGGCTGGCGGGATTTTACCCAACTCGGCACGCGCGAGCTGGTCGCGGCCGACTATGCCCACGAAATTCGCCGCCTGGCATCGCCGCAGGTCAATTCGCCCATCCTCGGTCTGATGGAGGACTATATCGTCGGATTCAGGGCCTATGCGCAGATGCTCGATCGCGTGGCCGGTCGCTGGTCGCAGGATCGCTACCTTGACCTGGAGCGGTATCCGCTGCCCGGGGTGCAGGTGGTCGATCGCTACACGCTGCGGATCGAATTGCAGGGGAAATATCCGCAGTTCCTGTATTGGCTGGCAATGCCGTTTTTTGCCCCGGTGCCGCCCGAAGTGGACGCGTTTACCCATCAGCCAGGCATGGCGGCGCACAATTTCACGCTTGAATGGCATCCGCTGGGTACGGGACCGTACCTGCTGTCGTTCATGCAGCCGAACTGGCGCATGGAACTGTCGCGCAATCCGAATTTCCATGGCGAGCGCTATCCGGACAGCGGCGATCCTGGCGACGCGCAGGCGGGGCTGCTGCGCTATGCCGGCCAGTCACTGCCGTTTGCCGACCATGTCGTCTTTACCCTGGAAAAAGAAGTGATCCCGTACTGGGACAAATTCATGCAGGGCTATTATGACCTGTCGTTGATCAGTTCGGACACCTTCGACCAGGCCATCCGTCTCGATGCGCAAGGGGAACCGCGGGTCAGTCCCGAACTGGCACGGCGGGGCATGCAACTCGACACCGCAGTGATGACCAGTATTTACTACGTGGCGTTCAACATGCTGGACAATGTCGTGGGTGGCTACAGCGACCGTGCGCGCAAGCTGCGTCAGGCGTTGTCGATCGCCGTCAATTATGAAGATTTCATTTCCA
>JAJXUP010000099.1 GCA_021782795.1 Pseudomonadota bacterium
ATCTGGCTGCGGCTACTTCCTCGCGCGCCACGCCGGGTTGCGGCGTGATCTTGAAACAGGCGAGAATATCGGTATCTTTGGGTTCGTACTCTGGTGTCCAGTAGGTGGCACGGTATTCCTTCACCCCGGCATTGTAGGATTTGACTGCCATTGAATCGCTCCTTTTCAGTCGTGTAATGGTGCTGTTCGGCAGAACAGCTCGAAGCTCAACGAGCTTGCGAACCAATATAGCAAGAGAGGATGATAAATAATAATTGTGATTTATCATGAGTTCTATAGAATATAGTCTATGGATTCTGGAGGACAAATGAAACGGGCGACGCTGCACCAGCTCAAGATCTTCGAAGTGGTTGCACGCAACCTGAGTTTTACGCGTGCGGCCGAGGAGCTGCATCTGACCCAGCCCACGATTTCCATCCAGGTCAAGCAGCTCACCGAGATCGTCGGCCTGCCGTTGCTGGAACAGGTGGGCAAGCGCATTTTTCTCACCGAGGTCGGGCGCGAGCTGCTCAAGGTGTGCCACGACCTGTTCGAGAGTCTGGCGCGTTTCGAAATGACGGTCTCGGACATCCGGGGCGTAAAGACTGGCAAGCTGCGGCTAGGCGTAATCACCACGGCCAAGTATTTCGTGCCGCGGCTGCTGGGTGCATTTTGCGAGCGTTATCCAGGTATCGAGGTGGCCATCAAGGTCAGTAACCGTGAACGCCTGCTGCAACGGCTGGTAAACAACGAGGACGACCTGTACATTTTTGGCCAGCCGCCAGTGCACGCGGACGTATGGTCGCAGCCGTTTCTCGAGAACCCGCTGATCGTGATTGCGCCAAGCAACCATCCGCTCGCGCAGCAGCGTGCCATTCCGCTTGAACGGCTGGCGCAGGAGGCGTTCCTCATGCGTGAGCAGGGGTCCGGGACGCGGCTGGCCGCAGAGGCATTCTTCCAGCAGCGCGGCCTGCGCATGAAAATGCGCATGGAACTGGGCAGCAACGAGGCCATCAAGCAGGCGGTGGTGGGCGGGCTCGGACTGGCCGTGCTGTCAGCGCATACTCTGGCGCTCGAACGCAACAACAGTGAACTGGTGGTGCTCGACGTGGAAGGCTTTCCCATCATGCGCCACTGGCATGCCGGCTATTTGCGGGAAAAGCAGCTGTCGATCGTTGCCCAGACTTTTTTTGATTTTCTGTGCAGGGAAAGCCTGCCGCTGGCCCGGACTTACCTTGAAGGATTGCCCGGTTTCAGTCTGTCGCTGTTTCAGCCCGGCGCAGAGCCGGTGGCGCCCGCCGGTTGAGCCAGCTGGTCTGCCGCATCGAGCAGCGAGCGCAGGGCGCGTTCGAACAGCGGTTCGGACTCGACGAAGCGTACGCGCTGGCGCATGAACAGGCGGCGGAATGCGCGCAGCGTCATCATCACTGGTGAACCATCGTCGTTGAGGCTGAGCAGGAGGTGACCCTGGTCGCTGCTCAGCCAGCTCAGGCGGGCCAGACTGGGCTCGTGGTCGATATGCAGTTCGACCATGACGCCGCGGTGCAGCCGTGCGTGCATCTCTTCGTCGATACCGGCTTCGTCCTCCAGTGGTAGCGAGGTTGTCCCGGTCACGGCGGCAAGCTGCTCGGCCTGGTCGTCATCCACGGTGCGCACCGCATCGCCCATGCGCCGTGCCGCGGTTGCGAACAGCGCGGCTTCGGCGGCAGGTCGTTCGTCTTCCGGCAGCGGTAGCGCGACGTTGGCCAGCAGCGGTTCGAAATGTTCCACCTCCGGTGCTCGTGCCACCGCAGCTTCGGCCTGCGGCGTCGTCTCGGCGGGGAACATGGCGCGCGTGTGGATCACGAACAGCCAGTCGAGCATTTCCTTCTGCATCGGTTGCGGCCAGGCGATGAGTGACAGACCTTCCTTGAGCGTGGTCACCAGCCCGGGCAACGTGGCCATGAGCATCTGCCGTTCCTGTTCGTCCTGTTTGGGTGCCAGGCTCCACAGCAGTGCCGGTACGAACTTGCGGAAGCGTAGCGCCAGGGCAGGCTCCATATCCTCGGCGCTTTCGATGACCTGCACCCAGGTCTTGAGCAGAAAATCCTGCAGGTACGTATCGATGGTCTGACCGGCAAGCGCCTCGCGCATCTGCGCCAGTACGCGCTGGTAGTGCTGGACACGCTCGGGCACCTGGTCAAAGACACTGGCGGCACGCGCGGTTTTTTCGTTCTTGTTGCGCAGCTCGGCGGCGATGAAGTCGTCAAACTCGTCGAGCAGCCGGGTGAACAGCGGCACGAAACGTTCGGGGTCGTCGACGGTATCCTGCAGCAGGGTATCGACAATCTGGCGAATCTTGCCGGTGACCAGTTCGTAGCCGGGATCGATTTCGCGGTGCGCGCTGGCAATGGAAGCGATGCGGTTGACCAGCAGCCGCACCGGATGGCCGCGGCGCGTGAGCAGGTTGGGGTCGCGCAGCGCGATGCGCAGGATGAGCAGTTGCAGACGCGCCAGTTCGACGCGAACCTGCGGCGGCACTTCCGGGTCGCGCAGGATGAATTCGAACAGCATCGCCACCACGTCGAGCGTCATCTGCTCTTCTTGCTGGACGGCGTGTCCGGATAATTGCGGACGCTGTTCGAGAATCAGGTTGCGCAGGTCGCCGCGCGCATCGAACAGGTGCTCGGTGTCGAGCGCTTGCTGCTGCAGCGTGTCGATGCAGGCGGCAAGCGCCGGCGTGACCGTGCGCATCGGCTGGCTGGCGTGGCCGGGAGCGGCGTAGCCGTGGTAGGCCGTAGCGCTGGCGCCCAGCAGCGAACGCAACCGGCTGCCGATCTGCTGGATGCCGCCCAGCCAGCCCGAATGTCGGCCCCGGGAGGTCGGTGGTGGGGAAGCCCCGGAGGATTGCGGTGACTGGCCAGGCTGCGTCGCTGCCGCGCCCGTCGCATTCGCCATTCGCTCGCTGTGACCCGATACTGCAGCATACCGGCGCATCGAGTCGAGCAACAGGTCGAGGTTGCGCTGCGCAAGGGGATCGTCGCTCAGCGTGCTGGATGCCGGCATGTCCGGCATCGGCGTTGTGCGGCCTGCTGGCGTGCCGCCACCCGGTTGCTGCATGATACGGCCGATGGCATCGAGCAGTTCCTGTCGCGCGGCCGGCTGTGGCATGCCGGGCTGGCCATCGGCCAGGGGCGTGGCGGCGTGGGCTGCCGATGCGGCACGCTCATCCGGGCGGGTCGCTGCCGCCCGTGCTGACCGATCCGGTGTTTTGCGGATCTTCATGGCCAGTTCGGCCGCCACGCCATGTTGCGCCAGCAGACGGTTGACTTCCGCATACCCATGTTCCAGCGATTGCGCCAGGCATTCACCGACGAACGGACTGAAGCGGCTGGCGACGTGCGGCCGGAGTTCGAGTTCCGTGGCGGTGTCGGCAATGGCACGTGCAATGAGCCAGGGGCGGAATGGGTTTTCGCGCTCGCGGACTTCTTCGGTGCCAAACAGCAGCGCCACACGGATGCCGAGATTGCGCAACTCGTCGGCGATTTCATTGCGGAAACGGTCGCTGATCGTGCCGACCAGCAGTTCGTCTTCCATTTCATCGTTGCCGATCAGCGACAGTTCGCCCGGTCGCGCGCCCATCGGAAACGATGGCCGCCAGGTGTTGTACGCGGTCTGCAATGCGCGGTCGAACAACCGTTCGAGGTGGTTGCGCAGCAGGGCGCTAACGTTTTCGCCGCGTTTGTCGATCAGGGTGAACAGGGTGATCCACGAATCCTGTTCCAGCGAACTGCGCGCGGCGTCGGCGTTTTTCAGCGCGGCTGCGGCAAGGCCCGGCTGGCAGCGTGCCAGATGGTCAAGCAGAAACTGCATGAGCACGGTGCGGGCCTGTGGCAAAAGAAAGTTTCGGTTGTGCATGAACAGGTTCAGGCAGGGCTGCGGGTTGTCCGTTAGCGGACGCGCATGGCTTGCGTGTCTCCAGCAGACTGTCGAAAAACGGTTGCGCTTGCCAAGGTCGCGTTCAGAACCGGATCGATATCCACGCTGCGTAATCTCCGGTTTTGGCCATTTTATGCTTCATTCTGCCTGCGCGCATGGGTTATTCGATGGTCTGCCACTATTTCAGGCGTGGAACGGTTGTCAACATGAATTGTAAGTAAATTGGCCTGTTCGGCACAATAGTATTCTGTGGCCTGTCCGTCATGACCGGGGCGCCGGGAACGTGCGGGGTTTGCGTTATAATGCAGTTTTTTTGGCGAGGATGAAGCATGAGTCTCAATCAGGTGCCTGCGGGCAAGAACCTGCCGCACGATTTCAACGTGGTCATCGAAATCCCCATGAACGGTGCGCCGATCAAATACGAGGTGGACAAGGAAAGCGGCGCAATTTTTGTCGATCGCTTCATGTCGACCGCCATGCATTATCCATGCAATTACGGCTACATTCCGCAGACGCTGTCCGAAGACGGCGACCCGGTGGATGTGCTGGTGGTGACGCCGTTTGCGCTGATTCCGGGAGTGGTGGTGCGCTGCCGCACCATCGGCATGCTGAAAATGAGCGACGAATCGGGTGTCGATGCCAAACTGGTGGCGGTGCCGGTGGACAAGCTCAGCCCGCTGTACCAGGCCGTGCAGTCGGTGCAAGACCTGCCGCCGCTGGTGCTGGCGCAGATCGCCCATTTCTTCGAACATTACAAGGACCTCGAACCGGGCAAGTGGGTCAAGGTCGAGGACTGGGTCGATGCCGAGCAGGCGCGCGCTGAAATCATGGCGAGCGTGGCCCGTTACCAGGGGTGATGTGCCATGGGTGTCGCCATGCATTTCATGCATGACCTGAATCCGGCCGGGCTGCGCGCGGCACAGCAGCAGGCCGCGCAGCGCGCAGGCGTATCGCTGTGGTTCAGCGATACGCTGGCCGACGGCAGCAAGGGGCCGGAGCTGGCGGTGATTCCGCCCGGCTGGTTCGAGATCGGCTCGCCAGACTACGAAGTGGGGCACCATGCCAGCGAATCGCCACAGTTCCGCGTGCAACTGCAACGCTGCTACGCGATCGGGCGATTCACCATCACTGCGGAGCAGTGGGAGCAGTTCGCCCGCGCCACCGGCTTTCGTCCCGGACGCGAACTGATCTGGCCGAAAGGGCGCGAACCCATCGTCAACGTGCGCATGGCCGACATCGAACGCTACATTGCCTGGCTCAATCGCGAGACCGGCCAGTTCTATCGCCTGCCGACCGAGGCCGAATGGGAATATGCCGCGCGCGCCGGCAGCCACTCGGCGTTTCATTTCGGTGACGATACCAGTTGCCGCGAGGTACTGTTCCGCCCGATATTTCCCCTGCCGGACAAGAAAACCAAACGTCTCTGGTCGTTTCTGCCGCAATGTGCCTCGATGAACTGGCCAATGGAAGTTGGCACCAAGCCGGCGAACCTGTGGGGTCTGCACGATGTGCATGGCAACGTGTGGGAAGTGACAGCCACGCCATGGCACAGTGACCACACACGGACACCGCGCAACGGGCACGACATCCCGGCACGGGGCAGGAACGAACGCATCGTCACCAAAGGCGGCTCGTGGTTCGATCCGGCGGCGATGGCGCGCAGCGCCGCGCGCTGGCCGCGGTTGCGTGACGAACTGGATGTCAACCTCGGGTTCCGCCTGGTGCGCGAACTGGTCAGCACCAGTGCTGACGACTCCGTAGCCGGCTGATCCCGTCCATATCCATATCTGTGCGCTGGCACAGTCATGCCTGAGCCTTTGCGCCTGATGACGGTGCGCGGCTAGCAGACAATTGTTGCAGAAATACTACAAATCAGACAACGTTGTGTGAAAAACGTTGTTAGCGATAACTGTTAAATGGATAATCTGCTTCACTTCCTGTCGGAAGTTATGGATTTTCGGGCGTGGAGCTTCCGCGCAAGAGATGAAGATTATCTATGGAGATGGACTCATGAACAAAAAACTGATCGCCCTGGCTATCGCCAGTGCCGTATCGATGCCCGCCCTGGCCGATAGCAGCAACGTCACGCTGTACGGCATGCTGGACGCCGGTGTGGATTCCGCCAGCAACGTCACCGCCAGCAATGGCACCAACAATGTGGGTCGCGTGTCGGACTACGGTTCGTATTTCGGTTTGAAAGGTTCTGAAGATCTGGGTGGCGGTCTGTCCGGCATCTGGCAGATCGAGCAGGGCGTGTCGGTTGTCGGCAGCCAGGGTACCAACGTCAATGGCGGCGGCAGCGTGGTCAATGGCGGCGGCAGCGTGTTCGGCGCCAACCAGTTCAACAACCAGCGCAACAGCTTCGTCGGTCTGTCGAGCACCGCTGCCGGCAGCGTGCTGGTCGGTATCCATGACACCCCGTACAAAATGTCCACCGCCAGCATGGACCCGTTTGCCGACACCCTGGGTGACTACAACGGCATCGTCGGTTCGTCCGCCATGGCCAGTAATTACCATGTTGGTACCAATGTCGGTTTACCAGCTGACCAAGGTCTGAGCGCCAGCAACTACTTCGATCTGCGTCCGTCCAGCGTGCTGGCATACGTGTCGCCCAACATGGGTGGTCTGACCGTGGTTGGCGCCTATGTGTTCGGTGATGCCACCAACACCGGCGCTGTTCCCCCCTCTTATCCTCCTGTTGGTACCAACCCGCAGCCGTCTGCTTCCGGCGATGTGTACTCGATCGCCGCGATGTACAACGCCGGTCCGCTGTACCTGACCGCCGCCTACGAAAAGCATGACTTCGGTGGCGCTAACAACGGCAGCCTCGGCATCGGTCCGCTGGGTGGCACCTCGAACGATGCGTACAAGCTGGGCGCGTCCTACACCATCATGGACACCACGCTGTCCCTGCTGTATGAAGACAGCAGCGACAACTTCGGCACCGGCGGCACCAACCTGCTGGGCCACAGCACCTGGTATGGCTCGATCAAGCACACCATGGGCGCGTGGGACGTGATGGCAGCCTATGCTCAGGCGGGCAATGCCAACAACGCGCAACTGGCCAATGGCGCCAGCACGGGTGCCGACCAATGGTCGCTGGGTGGCGATTACAACTTCAGCAAGAACACCAGCGTGTTCGCGCTGTACACCCATATCGCCAACGACGCCGGCGCCTATTACAACTTTGCTGACACCACCAGCCCGGTGGCCGAAGCAGGTACGGGCGTTGCTGGTGCGACGGTCTCGGCGTTCTCGCTGGGCATCAAGCACACCTTCTGATGCCTTCCGGCGCAGGCCGGAACGCGCTCTTGAAGCTCAACGGGCAGCCTCGGCTGCCCGTTTTTATTTGGTTGTCTCTGCCGGGGAGGCAGATGATTTTCAGTGTGCGCCCGGCATGTGCTGCGGCGTGCTTCCCGCAAACCGCGGATGGACCGGTCGCTGTAAAAGCCCACGCCAAGGGGTGTTGCGGCCGGTTCCTATTGCCGACAATTTCCTTCTAACATATTTTCAAGGTTGATAAGCAGCCTTGTCAGAAAAACGAATGGTAAAC
>JAJXUP010000100.1 GCA_021782795.1 Pseudomonadota bacterium
CGAGCCGGCGCCGGTGACCGTGACGTCCTCGGGCAGCACCACTGGCAGATGTTCGGCCGGCACAGGCACGTCGCCGCAATGGTCGCAGTGGATAATGGGAATCGGACAGCCCCAGTAGCGCTGGCGCGAGATGCCCCAATCGCGCAGGCGGAACTGGGTGCGCGTGCCGCCGAGGCCGCGCCGTTCGAGTTCGCCAGCAACGGTGGCAAATGCGGATTCGAAATCGAGGCCGTCCAGGAATCCGGAATTGACGCATACGCCGTGTTCGGCATAGCGTTCCTGCCACACGTTATCAACAGTGCTGTGCGCACCGTCGGCCGCGGCAATCACCTGACGCATGGGCAGTCCGTAGCGTGCGGCGAATTCGAAATCGCGTTCGTCATGCGCTGGCACGGCCATGACTGCGCCTTCTCCGTACCCCATAAGCACGTAATTGGCGACCCACACCGGAAGTGCCTCGCCGGTAAGCGGGTGGGTCACATACAGACCGGTGGCCATGCCACGTTTTTCCTGGGTGGCGACATCCGCCTCGGCCACGCCGCCACGGCGGCATTCGGCGATGAATTCGGCAAGCGCAGGGTTATGTTCGGCGGCCTGTGCCGCCAGCGGATGCTCGGCTGCGACAGCAACATAGGTCGCGCCCATGAGCGTGTCCGGGCGGGTGGTGTAGACCTTGAGCACACCGTCCGCACCGACTGAATCGCGCTGCCAGGGAAAATGCACTTCGCAGCCACGGCTTTTGCCAATCCAGTTGCGCTGCATGGTCTTGACTTGTTCCGGCCAGCCCGGAAGCGTGTCGAGCCCGGCGAGCAGTTCTTCGGCATAGGCGGTGATACGCATGAAATACATCGGTATCTCGCGTTTTTCCACCAGGGCGCCGCTGCGCCACCCGCGGCCGTCGATTACCTGTTCGTTGGCCAGTACGGTGCAGTCGACCGGGTCCCAGTTGACGCTGGCGGTCTTTTTGTAGATCAGCCCTTTTTTGAACAGCTCGGTGAACAGCCATTGTTCCCAGCGGTAATACTCCGGCTGGCAGGTGGCCAGTTCGCGTTGCCAGTCGATCGACAGCCCAAGCCGCTTGAGCTGGGCGCGCATGTGGCGAATGTTGTCATAGGTCCAGCTGGCCGGCGCGACCTGGTTCTGGATCGCGGCATTTTCCGCCGGCAGACCGAAGGCGTCCCAGCCCATCGGCTGCAGCACGTTGTAACCCTTGAGCCGGTGAAAGCGTGCCAGTACATCGCCGATGGTGTAGTTGCGCACGTGACCCATGTGCAGCTTGCCCGAAGGGTAGGGAAACATCGACAGGCAGTAGTAGCGTGGCGCATCGCCGTCGTCGCGTGCGTGGTACGTGCGCTGTTCGTCCCAGCGTTGCTGGAGGTCGAGTTCGATGTGTTGCGGATCGTAGTGCGTATTCATGCGGTCGTGCCAGGCTGCGGAAGAGGCAATTATCGCGGAAATGGGCCGCGCGCGCCAGCAATGGCGATGGCGATGGGCGCGGTGCAGGCCGTCCGCCGCTGCGTCGCGGTACGGTTGTCACAAAACATTATCAATTGTTATCAATATATAAATTAAAATAAACTGTATTGAATTCAATTTGATACGCAAATTACGCAGTCATTTTTGGTGCTCAAGGAGAAAACATGAAGATTCGTCTTATGCTGTTGGCCGTGTTGGCGAGCCCGGGTCTGGCGCAGGCCGACGCATCGCTCGATGCCGTCGGGGCGGTAAACAACGAAATTGGCCTGAACCTGATTTCGACGCACATGAATTACAGCGAAACCGGGAATGGCTCGGTGGGTCCCGCCGGCGCCGAACTCGATAGTGAGGATGGCCATGTCGGCGGATTCGCGCTCGATGCTTCGCTGATGCAGGACATCCTGTTCGGGCGCGATTATGTCGCGCTGGGATACGATCGGGTTCATGGCTCGGTGACCTATACCGGGGCTACCGGTGCGGACCCGGTTTACGGTTCGGCGGTCGAAAAGAGCGATGACACGACGGATAATTTCCATTTGCGCTGGGGACGCGGTTTTGCCGTGCAGCACTGGCTGGTGACTCCGTATCTCGAACTGGGACGCCACGCCTGGGATCGCGTTGTCGCCCCGGGATTGGCCATTGGCCTGACGGAGAACTACACGCACGACTACTATGGCATCGGCACCATGGTGCAGGTGGCTCCGGTGCGCGCATTGGTGCTGACGTTGCGCGGTCTGGCTGGCCGCACGTTTGATGCCGGAATGACCGCGCTGGGTCAGAACCTGTCGCTCGGTGATTCCGCACTGTACCAGATCGGCTTGCACGCGGATTACGCCATCATGCCGGCGGTGCATTTGCGTGCCGGCATCGACTACATGCAATTCGATTATGGCGCTTCACCGTGGGTAACGGATACGTTGTACGGGGGATGGATCGCCGAGCCGGACAGCAGCACCCGGCTGACCACCATCGATGCCGGAGTGGCCTACAGTTTCTGAGATGCCGCAGTGGTATGGTCGTGCCCGGCAGCGTGCTGCGGCGGTTGGACAGCGTGGCGACGGAAAGCTATACTAGCGGGTCAAGAATACGCTCGATTTTACCTTCCGAATGGAGTCATCATGTCCAAGAAACATCCCGTGATCGCCGTAACCGGTTCTTCCGGTGCGGGCACGACCACCGTCAAACGTGCCTTCGAGCATATTTTCCGCCGTGAAAACATTCATGCTGCGATCATCGAGGGGGACAGCTTCCACAGCCTGTCGCGTGTGGAGTTCCGCGACCGGGTGCGTCAGTCCGAAGCCGCGGGCAACAAGCATTTCAGCCACTTTGGCCCCGAAGCCAACCATTTCGACAAGCTCGAGCAACTGTGCAAGGCCTATGGCGAAACGGGTGGTGGCAAAAAGCGCTGCTACATTCACAGTGACGAAGAGGCGGCATTCCATAACCAGCGTCTCGGCAGCCAGCTGTCCGCCGGGGAATTTACGCCATGGGAAGACGTGCCATCGGGCACCGATCTGCTGTTCTACGAAGGTCTGCACGGGCTGGTTGCGGCTGACAAGATCGACGTGGCGCGCCATGTCGACCTTGGCGTGGGCGTGGTGCCGGTGGTGAACCTGGAATGGATCCAGAAGATTCATCGCGATGGCGCGGAACGCGGCTATTCGGCCGAGGTGATCGTCGACACCATCCTGCGTCGCATGCCGGATTATGTGAATTACATCACGCCGCAGTTCTCGCGCACGCATGTCAATTTCCAGCGTGTGCCGACAGTTGACACTTCCAATCCGTTCATCAGCCGGGACATTCCCACGCCGGATGAAAGCTTCGTCATCATTCGTTTCAACGACCACCGTGGCGTCGATTTTCCTTACCTGATCAACATGATTCCCAACTCATTCATGTCGCGTTCCAACACGCTGGTGGTTCCTGGCGGCAAGATGGGCTATGCCATGGAACTGATCCTCGGACCGATGATCGAGAAGATGATCGAGCGCAAGCGCAAGTCCTGAGTCGGTACGGTCATTCCGATGCACATGCACCCCCGCTTGCGGGGGTGTTTTTTTGTCTGTTTGCGGCCTTGCGGAGAAGAAATTCAAGATAACGGCATCATGAGGTAACGAGCCATCACGATACTGTGTTTGCTCTACCGCCCTTTGACGAGTTCATGAAACGGATCATGTTCGGGGACGACTGGAAATCTGCAACCGCGTGAGGCGATGAAGATCATCTTGCGTCCTGCCGCAAAATTACGGGCATCTATCAACACGTCAGGCGAAGGACTGGCCGCTTGCGAGGGAAGTCGTCTGACCGACCAGAAACAACCGGCCAGTCCGGAACGCCGCATGTCATGCGCGGTTTGGTCACTCCGGTCTGAGCGGGTCAGTCGATACCCATCCAGCGCAATTGCGGTCGCAGGTGTTGCAGGAAACGGGTGAATGGCATGCGGTGCAGCATCTCCAGTTCCATGGCGTGCTGGTGCAGCCGGTTCCAGGAAACGGCGTCGGGCGTTTCGTTGAAGGCAAAGGCGATCACGTTGCCGCGTTTTTCTGCCGGCAAGGTCAGCACGCGTCCATCGAACACGCGTTCCATGCGTTCGCGGTATACCGTAAAACGTGGATCGCTGCCCCACAGGTTGACCGACAGCACGCCCCGGGCGCCCATGGCCTGGGCGCAGTCCCGGTAGAACGTTTCGCTGGCCAGTTGCGGCACCTGGAAGTGGGCGTCGTAACCGTCGAGCAGGATGGCGTCCCAGCCGCGCTGATCAGGCATGAACTGCGCGGCATCCTGCTGGATGACCTGCAGCCGTGACTCGTCACGCGGCAGTTCGAAGAACTGGTAGGCGGCGCGGATCACTTCCGGGTGGATGTCCAC
Source organism: Pseudomonadota bacterium (assembly GCA_021782795.1). Lineage (GTDB taxonomy): Bacteria > Pseudomonadota > Gammaproteobacteria > Burkholderiales > Sulfuriferulaceae > Sulfuriferula. The sequence goes on from JAJXUP010000100.1 coordinate 4,348, forward strand.
CGCGCACAGCTTGAGGTGCGGATACTGGTGGTAGAAAAATTTGGCCAGCGACCCGCCGCCCAGCCCAACCATCAACGCGCTGCTGGCGGGAATACCGAACAGCAGGAAGGCGGTCATGGCCTGGGTGTAGCTGAGTTCGAGCGTGTTGGGCGACTGGATACGCATGGCTGACTGGATGGTTGCATTGCCCAGATGCAGATAACGTACCCCGCGCTGCTCGCTGATTTCGACGGTATCGAGGTCGGTGGACGCGGCTTTGTGGATGCGTCGCGAAAAAAAACGCATGATTGGGGACTCCTTGCCCGGGATTGACAGGCGGCTGAACCGCGCACGACTTTGATGCGCGGTTATGCGATAGAATAACCCTTTTGCCACCGGTACGGAAAACACAGCATGCGTGCATCAGGATTTTTTCTTTCCACCCTCAAGGAAGCGCCGGCGGAAGCGGAACTGGTGAGCCACCGGTTGATGCTGCGCGCCGGTTATATCCGGCGACTGGGCTCGGGCTTGTATACCTGGATGCCGCTCGGGTTGCGCGTGCTGCGCAAGGTCGAGGCGATCGTGCGTGAGGAAATGGACCGTGCTGGCGGCCTGGAAGTGCTGATGCCGGCGGTGCAGCCAGCCGAACTGTGGCAGGAAACCGGCCGCTGGGAGCAGTTCGGTCCGCAAATGCTCAAGATCCTCGACCGGCACGACCGCGAATTCTGTTTTGGCCCCACGCACGAGGAAGTCGTGACTGATCTGGCGCGTCGTGAGGTCAGGAGTTACCGTCAGCTTCCGCTGATGTTCTATCAGATCCAGACCAAGTTCCGCGACGAGATCCGCCCACGCTTTGGCGTGATGCGCGCGCGCGAGTTCGTCATGAAAGACGGTTACTCGTTCCATGCCGACCTCGCCAGTCTGGAGGCGACCTACCGCGTCATGTACGAGACGTACAGCCGGGTGTTTACCCGGCTCGGGTTGCGTTTCCGCGCGGTGGCGGCGGATACCGGTGCCATCGGCGGTTCAGGTTCGCATGAATTTCACGTGCTGGCTGATTCGGGTGAGGATGCGATTGCCTTCTGTCCTGATTCTGACTACGCTGCCAATGTCGAACTGGCCGAAGCCGTTGCGCCCGATGGCAAGCGTGCTGTGCCTGGGCAGGCGATGCACAAAGTCGCTACGCCCGGCAAACGTAGCATCGAAGACGTGGCATCGGCCATGGGTCACGAGCCCTCGCAGCTGGTCAAGACGCTGCTGGTGGAATGTGGCGACGGTATCGTTGCATTGCTGTTGCGCGGCGATCACCAGCTCAATGAGGTCAAGGCGGGCAAGCTGCTTGGCCAGGAAGTGCGTTTTGCCAGCGAGGCTGCGGTGCGTGCGGCTTCCGGCTGTGCTCCCGGATCGGTGGGGCCGGTCGGGCTGCGTGTGCGTGTGGTGGCCGACCGCAGCGTGGCGGTGATGAGCGATTTCGTCTGCGGTGCGAATGAAGACGGGTTTCACTGGAGCGGTGTCAATTTTGGCCGCGACCTGCCTGAACCGGAAGTCGCCGATCTGCGCAACGTCGTGGCGGGCGATCCGAGTCCGGATGGCCGCGGCCGGCTGGAACTGTGCCGTGGCATCGAGGTGGGGCACATCTTCCAGCTGCGCACCAAGTATTCGGTGGCTATGCAGGCAACATTTCTTGACGAGCAGGGGCAGACACAGCCGATGGAAATGGGTTGTTACGGCATCGGTGTATCGCGCATCGTGGCAGCGGCCATCGAGCAGAATTTCGACGATCGCGGCATGACCTTGCCAAGTGCCATTGCGCCTTTTACACTCGGAATCGTACCGATCGGTTATCGCAAGAACGAGCGTGTGCGCGAAGCGGCTGACCGCCTGTATGCCGATCTCGTGGCGCAGGGCGTCGATGTGCTGCTCGATGACCGCGATGAGCGGGCCGGCGTGATGTTTGCCGACATGGAGCTCATTGGCGTGCCGGCGCGGCTGGTGATCGGTGACAAAACACTGGCCACAGGCGAGTTCGAATTCCAGGCACGTGGCGACAGCGAAGCGCAGCGGGTGCCTGTCGAAGGGGGCGTGACATGGCTGGTGCAAAGACTGGTGGGTTGAAGCGCCTTCTGCTCGGGCTGGCGGTGCTGTTGCTGCCAGCCGCGCCGGCCTGCGCTGGTCACCAGATCTACGAACCGCTGTCCGACAGCGTGCGCGCCAGCCTGAGTGCCGCAGTGTCCGACAATCCGGTGCTTGATGCGCCTGTTCTGCAAACTGCCGACAGTCGCCGCTGGATCGATGAAATGTCGCGCCGGCTTGCCCAGCGCATGCCCGATGCGCGCCAGCGCCGCGATTTTCTCGCCACGGAGTATTACGAATCGGTGCGCGCCGGACTCGATCCCGAACTGGTGCTGGGTGTGATCGAAGTCGAATCCGGTTTCCACAAATATGCCATTTCCAGCGCTGATGCACGTGGTTACATGCAGGTCATGCCGTTCTGGGTCAATCTGGTCGGCACGCCGGGGCAGGATCTGTTCCACCTGCGCACCAATCTGCGATATGGCTGCAATATCCTGCGACTGTATCTCGATCAGGAGAATGGAGATTTGTACCGGGCGCTGGGGCGGTACAACGGGTCGCTGGGTCGGCCGGAATATCCGCTCACGGTGGTGTCGGCGTGGAAACATCACTGGATCTACCAGGCATCGCATACGGCAAGCCTGTCCGGCCGGCTGGCGGCAGGGCAGTGATCTCCAGCCCCGCAGCGCTGCCGGGGAACCGCTGTGCTGCGTCTACATGGGCCTGCGCGGACTGGCACCGGAGTCCGGGTCACGACCTGTGACCTGCGCGCAGCGATCTTCCCGATTTCACCCCAACCCAAAGGGTCTGGCGGGCAGCTTGCCGCGTTGCGCTTCTGGTCAGGGGTGTCAGCCACTGGTTTCGAATCGTGCCTTGCAATCCATCCTGCCAGACCAACGTCGCGACCGTGTGGAATCAATCACCGCTCCCTGGCAGGCCGTTGAAAAAGTACTGCGGCACCCGTCTGCGGCGTTGCTGCGATACTCACTCCCACGCCTATCGATTTGATATGTCTCGTCGTTGCGTTT
>JAJXUP010000007.1:0-19071 GCA_021782795.1 Pseudomonadota bacterium
TGCCCGTGATTGAAACCCAGGCCGGCGACGTTTCCGCATTCGTGCCGACCAACGTGATCTCGATTACCGACGGCCAGATCTTCCTGGAAACCGATCTGTTCAATGCCGGTATCCGCCCGGCCATCAATGCCGGTCTGTCGGTGTCCCGCGTCGGTGGCGCCGCTCAGACCAAGGTCATCAAGAAGCTCGGCGGCGGTATTCGTCTCGCGCTGGCACAGTACCGTGAACTGGCGGCATTTGCGCAGTTTGCCTCCGATCTCGATGAAGCCACCCGCAAGCAGCTCGAGCGCGGCAAGATGGTGACCGAACTGATGAAGCAGAACCAGTATGCGCCGATGAACATCGCGGATATGGCGCTGACCCTGTTCGCCGTCAACAAGGGCTACATGGACGACGTGGAAATCAAGAAAGCGCTGGCGTTCGAGGCGGCATTTGCTTCCTTCATGAAGTCACGTCATCCGGCGGTGCTCGATACCATCCTGCAGACGGGCGACCTGTCCGGGGATAATGAAGCGGCGCTGTCCAAGGCTGTGGAAGAATTCAAGTCCACCTCCGCCTACTGATACAGGACTGAATCATGGCTTCCGGCAAAGAGATCCGAACCAAGATCAAAAGCGTGGAAAATACGCGCAAGATCACCCGTGCCATGGAAATGGTTGCGGCCGCGAAGATGCGCAAGGCGCAGGATCGCATGCGCGCAGCCCGGCCATACGCAGAGAAAATTGCTGCCGTGGCTGCCCATCTGTCGTTTGCAAGCCCGGAGTACCGGCACCCGTTCGTGCAGAAGCGTGAACAGATCCGCCGTGTGGGCCTGATTGTGGTCTCGACCGACAAGGGCCTGTGCGGTGGTCTCAACACCAATGCCTTGCGGCTTGCGGTGAATCAGATGAAGAAGTGGGAAGCCGAAAACATCGGTATCGACGTCACGGCCTTTGGCAACAAAGGGTTGGGGTTCATGCAGCGTATGGGCGCCAATGTGGTATCGCATCTCGTGGCTCTGGGCGACACCCCGCACGTCGACCGCATGATCGGCCCGGTCAAGGTGATGCTCGATGCCTATGTGGAAGGCAAGATCGACGCGCTGTATCTGGTCTACAGCCGCTTCATCAACACCATGAAGCAGGAACCGGCGCTGACGCAGTTGCTGCCGCTTGCCGGTGAGCCCGATCAGCAGCTCGAACACCACTGGGACTACATCTACGAACCCGAGGCACGCTCGGTTGTTGACGGATTGCTGGTGCGTTACGTCGAGGCACTGATCTATCAGGCCGTGGCCGAGAACATGGCCTGCGAACAAAGTGCGCGCATGGTGGCGATGAAGGCGGCCTCCGACAACGCCAAGAATGTGATTGGCGAGCTCAAGCTGGTGTACAACAAAACCCGTCAGGCAGCCATTACCAAGGAACTGTCGGAAATTGTGGCCGGCGCTGCGGCCGTATAAGCTATTTTGAACATTCAAGGAACGACGATGAGTCAAGGCAAGATCGTACAAATCATTGGCCCGGTGGTCGATGTGGAATTTCCGCGCGACAGCATGCCGAAAGTATATGACGCGCTCAAGATGGAGTCGCCCGAACTGACGCTGGAAGTCCAGCAACAGCTGGGTGATGGCGTCGTGCGTGCAATCGCAATGGGTACCACAGACGGATTGCGCCGCGGTCTCGGCGTTACCGCGACCGGCGCGCCGATCTCGGTGCCGGTTGGCGCCAAGACGCTGGGTCGTATCATGGATGTGCTGGGCAACCCCATCGACGAAATGGGTGAGATCGGCAATGAGTCCACCTGGGCGATTCACCGCAAGGCTCCGGCGTTTGATGAACTGGCCGCATCCAATGAACTGCTGGAAACCGGCATCAAGGTGATCGACCTGATCTGCCCGTTTGCCAAGGGCGGCAAGGTTGGCCTGTTCGGTGGCGCAGGCGTGGGCAAGACGGTGAACATGATGGAGCTGATCCGCAACATCGCCGTCGAACACAGCGGTTACTCGGTGTTCGCTGGCGTCGGCGAGCGTACCCGTGAAGGCAACGACTTCTATCATGAAATGAAGGAAGGCGGCGTGCTGGACAAGGTGGCCCTGGTGTACGGCCAGATGAACGAGCCGCCCGGCAACCGTCTGCGTGTGGCGTTGACTGGCCTGACCATGGCGGAATATTTCCGTGACGAAGGCCGTGACGTGCTGCTGTTCGTCGACAACATCTACCGCTATACGCTGGCCGGTACCGAAGTATCCGCACTGCTGGGCCGCATGCCATCTGCAGTGGGCTACCAGCCCACGCTGGCTGAAGAAATGGGCCGCCTGCAAGAACGCATCACTTCGACCAAGAAGGGTTCGATCACCTCGATCCAGGCCGTCTATGTGCCTGCGGACGACCTGACCGACCCGTCGCCGGCGACCACGTTTGCCCACCTGGACGCCACCGTGGTGCTGTCGCGCCAGGTGGCCGAACTGGGGATCTACCCCGCCGTGGATCCGCTGGACTCGACATCGCGCCAGCTCGACCCGCTGGTTGTGGGCGAAGAGCACTACGGCGTAGCCCGTGGCGTGCAGTCGGTGCTGCAACGTTACAAGGAACTGCGCGACATCATCGCGATTCTGGGTATGGACGAACTGGCACCGGAAGACAAGCTGGTCGTGGCCCGTGCACGCAAGATCCAGCGTTTTCTGTCGCAACCGTTCTTCGTTGCCGAAGTCTTTACTGGCGCACCCGGCAAGTACGTATCGCTCAAGGACACCATCAGTGGCTTCAAGGCGATCGTCAATGGTGAATACGACCATTTGCCCGAACAGGCATTCTACATGGTCGGCACGATTGAAGAGGCAGTTGAGAAGGCCAAGACCATCCAGTAATGGCTGAGGCAGTAATGGTTTGCCGGGCGGTCAGGTCATCAGGTCCTGACTGCCCGGCAAGACGACATTGCCGTCCCCGAAGCGATGCTGCGGAGCGGCCAGAATGAGCGGGAACACAGAGTTATGTCCATGACAATACACGTCGATATCGTCAGCGCAGAAAGTTCGCTGTTCTCCGGCACTGCGGAATACGTGATCGTACCGGCTGAAATGGGCGAAATCGGGGTTCATCCCCGCCATACCCAGCTGCTGTCGCGACTCAAACCGGGTTCGGTCCGCATCAAGAAACCGGACAGCAATGAAGAAGAACTGATCTATGTGTCCGGTGGCATGGTGGAAGTGCAACCGTTCGTCGTGACGATACTGTCCGATACGGCCATTCGCGGTCAGGATCTCGATGAAGAGCAGGCGCTCGAAGCGAAGCGTCGCGCTGAGGAAGCGATGAAACTGCGAACCTCTGAAATGGATTACGCCAAAGCCGAAGCCGAACTGGCAGATGCTGTGGCGCAGATCGCCGCCATTCGCCGCCTGCGCAAGCAGCACTGAACGGTTGCCACCCGAAGGCGAATGCCTTCAGCGTGTGCGTGTGGTGCCGCACAGCCACTCCGGGCCCGACGCATGTTCTGCGCTCGGGCCCGTGTGTTTCAGCCACCCGGCTGACGTGACGGGTAGGCCAGTAACAGCTTGTAATTGCTCACGTTGAGCGTGCCGATGTCCAGCACCAGTTCCGCCGCCATATCGCTGCCGGGGGCAATTCCCCGAGCGGCAGCCTGAGTGTCGGGGAGATAGTCACCCGGAGCGAAATTTTTCCGCACCAGCAGTTGATCTCCATCCGAGCTGAGGCTCAGGCTGATGTCGGGAAACTGCTGAGCCACCTCCGAAGTGTTTGCCATGCTCCAATGCACATGCAGTCGGTGCGGATCAACCGGATCGACAGACAGTTCGGTGCTGGTCAGCCGTAGCGCATCGAGGTCGCGTGGCAGCCGAGCACCACAGTCCGGCTCTCCGGCGCACAGCACAAACAGTGCGGGTTTCAGTGCCGGTACCCGTACGGCAATCAGATCGCGCTCGTGCCAGACCACTTGCCCCGCAAGCAGGACAAGCAACAGCAGGGACAGCACGAGCAGGCCCCACGGTGTGCCGCTGCGACGGGCGGTTGCAAATGGCGACACCGTCGCATTGTCGGCAGGCACCGCGACGACAGCCGCTGCCGCAATATCGCCGTCTGCAGCGTGGGCTGCAGCGGTGGGCACAGCCGGCAGGGGATCCGCTGCAACCGCTTCTGTCACCTGATCCGCAGCGGCGACGGTGACCGGCGGGGTCGCAGTCTGCACGTCATTATCCGTTGCGCCGACGGTCTCGCGGATGGCCGGGGGGTCATACAGCGCAGATAACGGTGGGATTTCCATCCAGTCGAGATCGGCATCTTCAGCGGGCGAAACGGTAGCGTGTGCTGCATGCTGGTCAGGGTGTGGCGCAATGGTCGCAAAAGTCGTGTCCGCCGTTGGCGCTGAATCAGCAGACTCTACGCTGGGTACGGCAGCAGGCAATGGCTGCGTCTGCGAGTGCTCGACATTGTTGCTGGTGTGCTGGTCTGGCCCGGTGTCGCTGCTGGTGGCCGCTACCGGTGCGGATGCAGGTGCATGCAGATCGGAAGCAAACGAATCGATATCCGGGATGTGCGCATCAAGCGCGTTGAACGGCTGGCCGCAGACACCACATCGCGCCCGCCCGGCCGTAGCGACAAGCTGGCGGGCATCGACGCGAAACACACTGTGACATTGTGGGCACCGGGTACTAAAGCTCATGGTTTGCGCATGCCGCTCAGGCAGATCCAGCCTTCATCTTCAGCAAAGGTGTGCAGATCATACCACGGGGCATACGCCAAGCGGATATCCTCCGCCTGTGATGACAGAATACCGGACAGCACCAGCCGACCCGCCGGAACATTACGTGCCGCCAGCAGCGGCGCCAGCGCGCGCAATGGATTGGTAAGTATATTCGCGACGACCACGTCGTACCGTGACGGGTCATCCTGCTCGGGCGTGACGAAATCGGTCTCGACTTCGTTGCGCAAGGCATTGTCGCGCGCAGCGACGATGGCTACGGGATCGATATCGACGCCACGCACCGCCCCGGCACCGAGCAGGCGCGCAGCAATGGCCAGAATGCCCGAACCGCAACCGTAGTCGAGCAATGATTCTCCGCCACGCAGCTGACTGTCGATCCAGCGCAGGCACAACCGGGTGGTCGGATGCGATCCGGTCCCGAAAGCCAGGCCAGGATCAAGATGCAGGTTGATGGCCTCGGGGGCGGGTGGCGTGTGCCATGACGGCACGATCCACAGCCGGTCGCTGACGTGGATGGGCTTCAGGTCAGCCTGGGTGGTACGGATCCAGTCCTGATCGGCCAGCGTATCCACACGCCAGTCAGGCGGGTGCATGCCGATGGCGGCAGCAAAGGCCGCCAACAGGGCACCCGCGTCCTGCGTCGCATCGAACAGCGCCACGATCCGGTTATGCTCCCAGAGTACCTGTTCGGCGCTGCCGGGCTCACCGAACACCGGTTGCTCATCCGCCGAACCCGCTTCGGCATCCTCGATCGAAGTGGATACCGCGCCAAGGTCAAGCAGAATATCCGACCACTCGTCTGCAAGCTCTCCGGGAACGGACACCGAAACGGCCAGCCAGGGCATGGCTCAGTTCCCGCTCGGTGGGGTCAGTTTGTGTTCGAGATAGTGGATGCTGGTGCCACCGGTCAGCACATTCTGGTCGCGCATCAGGTCCTGGTGCAGCGGAATGTTGGTGTGAATGCCTTCGACCACCATCTCCATCAGCGCCGTGCGCATGCGTGCAATGGCCTGGTCACGCGTGGCGCCGTGGGCGAGCAGCTTGCCAATCATTGAATCGTAATGGGGTGGCACCACGTAGTTCTGGTACACATGTGAGTCGACGCGGATGCCAGGCCCCCCGGGGGCATGATAGGCGGTAATGCGGCCAGGTGACGGCACGAAGCTGTACGGATGCTCGGCGTTGATACGGCACTCGATGGCGTGGCCGCGAAACTGGATATCCTCCTGACCAAACGACAGCGGTTCGCCGGCAGCGATGCGGATCTGCTCCTGGACGATGTCGATGCCGGTAATCAGCTCGGTGACCGGGTGCTCGACCTGTACACGGGTATTCATTTCGATGAAAAAGAACTCTCCGTCTTCATACAGGAATTCGAAGGTGCCAGCTCCACGATAGCCGATGTCACGGCATGCCTGCGCACAACGCTCGCCGATGCGGTCGCGCAGTATGCGGTCGAGCCCCGGTGCGGGAGCTTCTTCGAGAATTTTCTGATGACGGCGCTGCATGGAACAGTCGCGCTCTCCGAGGTGTACCGCATGGCCATGTTCATCGGCCAGCACCTGGATTTCGATGTGCCGCGGACGTTGCAGGTATCGCTCCATATACACCATCGGGTTGCCAAACGCCGTCTGTGCTTCAGCCTGGGTCATGGCCACGGCATTGAGCAATGCGCCATCGCTGTGGACGACACGCATGCCGCGTCCGCCACCGCCACCGGCTGCCTTGATGATGATCGGATAGCCGATTTCCTGCGCAATACGGTGGATCTCTTCCGGATCTTCGGGCAAGGCGCCTTCGGAGCCGGGCACGCACGGCACGTGGGACGCGCGCATGGCAGTCTTGGCCGACACCTTGTCACCCATCAGGCGAATGGTTTCCGGTCGCGGGCCAATGAATACGAAACCGGACGATTCGACCCGCTCGGCAAAATCGGCATTTTCCGACAGGAAGCCGTAGCCCGGATGAATGGCTTCGGAATCGGTAAGTTCGGCCGCGCTGATGATGGCGGGGACGTTCAGGTAACTCAACGCTGAGGCTGCCGGTCCTATACAGACCGATTCATCGGCCAGTTTGACGTATTTGGCATCGGCGTCGGCTTCGGAATGGACGGCAACGGTGCGGATGCCCATTTCGCGACACGCACGCTGGATGCGCAGCGCGATTTCGCCTCGGTTGGCGATCAGGATTTTTTCGAACATGACAGGTCTGTGCTCAGCCGATAATGAACAGCGGTTCGCCGTATTCGACCGGCTGGCCGTTTTCAACCAGGATGGCCTTGATGGTTCCAGTGAATTCTGATTCGATTTCGTTGAGCAGCTTCATCGCCTCAATGATGCAGAGCGTTTCGCCAGCCGACACGCTCTGGCCGATTTCAACGAATGACTTGGCACCGGGGTTGGGTGAACGGTAGAACGTGCCCACCATTGGTGATTTGACGGTCTGCCCTTCGATAACCGGGGCGGACGGCGCCGTCGGAGCAGTGGCAACCGGGGCAGCAACCTGCGGTGCGGGGAGGGTGGCCGCATACTGCATGGCTGGAGCTGCGGGTGCAAAACCACGCGAAATACGCACCTTTTCTTCGCCTTCGGTGATTTCGAGTTCTGCGATGCCGGATTCTTCCACCAGATCAATCAGTTTTTTAAGTTTACGCAAATCCATGTAAGTCAGACCTTTTTGAAATGTTGGTTGAGCGCGTAGTCGAGCGCCAGCTCATAGCCGGTTGCGCCCAGGCCGGTGATGACGCCGACGGCCAGGTCGCTGAAATAAGAGTGTTGCCGGAACGGTTCCCGTGCGTGCACATTGGACAGATGGATTTCGATGAATGGAATCGCAACAGCCGCCAGCGCGTCACGCAAAGCGATGCTGGTGTGCGTCCATGCCGCAGGGTTGATGAGAATGAAATCGTAGCGGCCCATGGCGCGATGCACGGCATCGATGAGCACCGGTTCTGCGTTGGACTGAACGAAATCGAGCTGCGCCCCGGTCTGCCCGGCCTGGGAACGTAGTCTGGATTCAATATCGTCAAGCGTGACGTGGCCGTAAATTCCCGGCTCACGGGTACCCAGCATGTTGAGATTGGGGCCATTGAGCACAAGGATACGTACGTTGTTGTGAGAAGAACCCGAGGCGGTCATCATGGATGCAAGTTTGCCGAAAATGGGCCAAAATGTCCAGATATTGAAAGAATTTGTAAAATTAACGGCGGTGGGTCACGATCGGCACATGTGCCTGCAGCCAGGAGCGATCGATCGCACCGGAGCGTGTGGCCAGGATGCGCCCGTCAGCGCCGATGACCGCGGCAAAAGGCAGCGAGTCTTTGTAGTCGCCGAGCTGGCGCATCGAGTTGAAGGTTTCGACGTCGCCGAACAGTACCGGCCAGTCAATGTGGTGGCTGGTGACGAAGCGCTGGACCGCAGCCCGGTCGTCGAGCGCGATGCTGATTACCTCTACCTGGCGAGCGGACGGGTCAGTGTGCCACAGGCGGATCTGATCCATCTGCTGCTGGCATGGCACGCACCAGCTTGCCCAGAAATTGATCACCAGCACCTGTCCGCTCCATTGACGCAACGGCTGACGGATACCCGCCAGATCAACCAGATGGCTGGAGAGCAACGGGGCGGCCGTCGGCGCGGCCGGCGTGCGATTGGCCAGATACAGCCAGCCAGCCGCTGCCAGAACGACAAGCAACGACAGTACAGTAATCCAGCGCATTTTGTCAGACATGTCCTGCTCCCGATTGACGCAACACCCGCAGCACCGCCGCAGGCGGTTGCAGCCCGACCACACGCTCTGGCAGCAGTCGGCCCGAGCGGTCGAATACCAGCATGACCGGTGGCCCGAACACACCATAACGCGCACGCAGCGCATCATCCTGTGGCGAGTTGGCAGTCAGGTCCGCGCGTAACAGTACCATGTGCTGCATCTGTTGCGCCACTTGCGGATCACGCAGCGTGGTAGCGTCAAGTTCTTTGCATGAGACGCACCAGTCGGCATAAAAATCCAGTACCACACGCTGCCCGCGTGCCTGAGCCAGTCGCGCGTCCAGCGTAGCGGCATCGGTCACGGTGATGAACGTCGGGCCGTCCGCCATGGATTCGCTGGCGCTCGCCGCGTGCTGCAGCACCGCCAGTGGCTGAAGCAGGCTGCGCGAGCCGGCCAGCACGCCCAGCAACAGGGCGATGCCGGCCACCAGCAGCATGACCGCAAAGCCCTTCCACAGCCGGGCCCAGCCGCCAGCCTGCACCGGAAGCGCATCGAGCGCGTGCCACGAGACGGCCGACAGGATCAGCAGCGCCGACCACAGCAGCATCTGGACATGGATGTCGAGCAGTGGGGCAATGAGCCAGATAGCCATGCCCAGCATGAGTACGCCGAAAAACTGCCGGACGCCATCCATCCAGGCGCCGGCGCGTGGCAGCAGGCTGCCTGAAGTCAGACCGACCAGCAGCAGCGGGACGCCCATGCCGAGAGCGAGAAAGAACAGTCCGGCCGCACCGAGCCAGACGTTGCCGGTGCGAGCGATCCAGGCCAGCGCCGCCGCCAGCGGCGGCGCTACGCACGGTCCGACGATCAGTGCGGACAGCGCGCCCATCAGCAGCGTGCCGAGCAGGCTACCGCCGCGCATGCGGTTGCTCAGGTCGGAAAAGCGGCTTTGCAACGCATTGGGCAGTTGCAGTTCGTACAGACCGAACATCGACAGCGCCAGGGCGACGAACAGCAGTGCAGCCCCGCCCAGTGCCCAGGCATTCTGCAGGACGTTGGACAGCAGCGTACCGGACAGCGCCGCAGCTACGCCTGCAGCGGCATAGGTGACCGACATGCCGAACACGTAGGCCAGCGATAGCAGGAATGCACCGGTGCGCGTATGCTGCTTCTGGCCGACAATGATGCCCGACAGCACCGGGATCATCGGAAATACGCACGGGGTGAAGGCCAGCAACACCCCGGCGACAAAGAACGCCGCAATCACCGACAACACATGGCCGCTGCCCAGGGCATGGCTGAACACGTCCTCCGGGGCGGCGCCGCCCGATGTTGCAGGGGGTGTCGCGTCAGGTGAAGTCAGTGGCGAAGGCGTGCTGCCGGACGCATTTGCCGCAAGCGACAGGCTGGCCATGTGGTGTACGGGCGCATAGCAGATGCCGGCATCGGCGCAGCCCTGGGCGATGCTTTCCAGTTGCAGGGTGGGTGCGGTTGCATGGTCGAACGGCAGCACCACACGCACACTGTGGCGATAGATGGTTTCCAGTCCGAATACCGGGTCCTGCTTGATCGTGCCCGGCGGCAGTTGCGGTGTGCCTGCGGTGGCCCCACTCAGGTGGAATTGCAGTTTGTCGCGATACAGGTAACAACAGGGGTCGACCTGCCAGGTCACTTCGATGTGATGGCTGTCGAGCAGGCGCGCCGAACTGGTGAACGCGCGTTCCGGTTGGGGAAAATCTTCCGCGTTCGCAAGGGAAATCATGCCCAACAGGGCGAATGTCAGCCACAGCAGACGCATGGTGCAACTCCATTTTTATCATGCTGCGCATGAGCGCAGCGCGAGAAACCGCGCCTGGGCGCGGTGCAGGCAATGCCGCCGGGACGGCAAGGCGTTCCATTATAACCCGGGCGTACGGCATGTGCCATCCGGGAGGGTCTGCGTGCATGGGCGGGCGCTCGCGTGGCCACGGACAATCTGGGATAATGCGGCTTTGCATGACAATTGACAGGATCATGGGCGAGACTTTCGACATCGTTGTGCTGGCGGCGGGCAAGGGAACGCGTATGCGTTCGGATTACCCCAAGGTTCTGCAGCCGGTGGCCGGTCGGCCGATGCTCGCCCATGTACTCGATGTGGCGCGCAGTCTGGGTCCCGTACGGCTGTGTGTGGTGTACGGGCATGGCGGTGAGCTGGTGCCGCAGGCGCTTGCTGCTCCGGACGTGACCTGGGTGCGCCAGGATCGCCAGCTGGGGACCGGACATGCGGTGCTGCAGGCGTTGCCGCACTGCGCAACCGGTGGCCTGACGCTGGTGCTGTATGGCGACGTGCCGTTGCTGCGCAGCGAAACGCTGCGTGCGCTGCTGGCACAGGCGGGGCCGGGCCGTCTGGCACTGCTGACGGTGGAACTGGCGGATCCGACCGGATACGGTCGCATCGTGCGTGATACGGCCGGCCACATCGAACGTATCGTCGAGGAGCGCGATGCCGACGCATCCATCCGCAGCATCCGCGAGATCAATACCGGCGTGCTGGTCGCGCCGACGGAAAAACTGGCCGACTGGCTGCCGCGCATCGGCTGCAGCAATCACCAGGGTGAATATTATCTGACCGACATCGTGGCCATGGCTGCGACCGAACGGCTGGACATCGTTGCCTGTCAACCCGCCGAGGCACAGGAAACGCTCGGCGTGAATGATCGTGCGCAACAGGCCGAAGTCGAACGTGCGCTGCAGTGGCGTGCGGCGCAGCAGCAGATGGCCTGCGGCGTCACGCTGTTCGATCCTGCGCGCTTCGATGTGCGCGGCACGCTGCGTTGCGGTCGCGACGTGGTGATCGATGCCGGTTGCCTGTTTGTCGGCACGGTCGAGCTCGGTGACCGGGTACACGTCGGGCCGCATTGCGTGCTCGAAGACGTGCGGGTGGCCAGCGACGTGCGCATTGCTGCGTTTTCGCACCTGCATGGCGCACAGGTCGGCGCGGGCGCGCAGGTGGGTCCATATGCGCGGTTGCGGCCGGGCACCCGGCTTGACGAGGCAGTGCACATCGGCAATTTCGTCGAAGTCAAGAATAGTACGGTAGGTGCGCATAGCAAGATCAACCACCTGTCCTATGTCGGCGACAGCAGTGTGGGCAAGCGCGTCAATATCGGTGCAGGGACCATCACCTGCAATTACGACGGCGCCAACAAGCACCGTACAGTCATCGGTGACGATGTATTCGTTGGCTCGGGTACCGAACTGGTTGCTCCGGTGGAACTGGGGGAGGGCGCGACCATTGGCGCCGGATCCACGATAACGCAATATGCACCGGCCGGCGAGCTGACGCTGGCGCGCGAGCGTCAGGTGACACGGCCGGGCTGGAAACGGCCGGTCAAGCAGGCAAAGGGGAGCTGAAACATGTGTGGCATCATCGGGGCAGTTGCCCAGCGCAATGTCGTGCCGATCCTGCTTGAAGGATTGCGCCGGCTCGAATACCGTGGCTACGATTCCGCCGGGCTGGCGATCGTGCGTGACGGAGACCTGCAGCGACTGCGCAGTCTGGGTCGGGTGGAAACGCTGGCGGCGGCCGTGGCGCAGCAGGGCCTGCAAGGCGAACGCGGTATTGCCCACACGCGCTGGGCCACTCACGGTGTGCCGAGCGAGGACAATGCTCATCCGCATGCGAGTGGCGATCGCGTGGCGGTGGTGCACAACGGCATCATCGAGAATCACGAAGCGTTGCGGGAAGCGTTGCGCGCAGCGGGCTATGTGTTCAGTTCGCAGACCGATTCCGAAGTGATTGCCCACCTGGTGCACCAGCATTATGTGCAGAGCGCAGACCTGTGTCAGGCGGTGCGCCAGGCGAGCTCCCGGCTCGAAGGCACCTATGCCATTGCCGTGGTGGCAGCCGATGCGCCCGATCGGCTGGTGTGCGCGCGGCGCGGCAGCCCGCTGCTCATCGGGCTGGGCATCGAGGAAAACTTCGTTGCTTCGGACGTGTCGGCACTGCTGCCGGTGACACAGCGCATCATCTATCTTGAGGAAGGCGATGTGGCCGATGTTGGCCGCTATGTCATCCATGTCTATGACCGTGAGGGTGAACCGGTCGAACGTGAGGTGTCGGTGTCGGAACAGTCCGCCGAGATGACCGAGCTGGGTAACTGGCGCCATTTCATGCAAAAGGAAATCCACGAGCAGCCGCGTGCGCTCACCGATACGCTGCATGATGTCGTCATGGGCGAACAGCTGTCGCCCGGCGTGTTCGGGCCGGACGCGGCGGCAGTGTTCGCCCAGACCGGTTCGGTGCTGCTGCTGGCGTGCGGCACCAGCCACCATGCCGCCCGCGTGGCCTGCTACTGGATCGAATCGCTGGCGGGCATTCGCTGCCAGGCCGAGATCGCCAGCGAATACCGTTATCGCGACAGCATTCCTGATCCGCAGGCGCTGGTGGTGACCCTGTCGCAATCGGGCGAAACTGCAGATACCCTGGCCGCGCTCAAGCACGCCCAGTCGCTCGGTCACGATCACACGCTGTGCATTTGCAATGTGCCGGAATCGGCGCTGGTGCGAGCATCGAAGCTGCGTTTTCTGACGCGGGCCGGGCCAGAGATCGGCGTGGCTTCGACCAAGGCGTTCACCACCCAGCTTGCCGCGCTGTTCGTGCTGACGTTGTTGCTGGCCAAAGCGCGTGGGCGGCTCGACGCCGCGCAGGAACAGTCGCACATTCATGCGCTGCGCGCGTTGCCGGGTGCGGTGCAGCGGGTGCTTGCGCTTGAAGACGAGGTGGCACATTGGGCGGAGCGGTTTGCCGGAAAACAGCATGCGCTGTTTCTCGGGCGTGGCATGCATTACCCGATTGCCATGGAAGGCGCGCTCAAGCTCAAGGAGATTTCCTACATCCATGCAGAAGCGTATCCGGCGGGGGAGCTCAAGCATGGTCCGCTGGCGCTGGTCGACCGTGACATGCCGGTGGTCGCAATCGCGCCCAACGATGCCTTGCTGGAAAAGCTCAAATCGAACCTGCATGAAGTCAGCGCGCGCGGGGGCGAGCTGTTCGTATTTGCCGATGCCGATACGCATATCGCTGAAGGTGAGGCGGTGCACCAGCTGCGGCTTGACGCGCATGCCGGCTGGCTCTCGCCCATACTGCATACGGTGCCGTTGCAATTGCTGGCCTACCATGCCGCGTTGCAGAAGGGCACCGATGTCGATAAGCCGCGCAATCTGGCCAAGTCGGTGACCGTGGAATGACGCCATTCGCCCCTCCTGCGCGCAGCCTGATCAGCGCCAGTCGCCACCACGATATCAGCTGCGGTCATGTGGTGTTCGGTCACGAGCACAAGTGCCGGCACCTGCACGGTCACAATTACCGCATTCATTTCCGCGTCAGCGGCGAGCGCGACGCCATCGGGCGAGTGCTCGATTTCGGCATCATCAAGAAGCAGCTGTGCGACTGGATCGAACAGCACTGGGACCACCGTTTCCTCGTCTGGGAACAGCACCCGCTTGCGACGGGGTTGCTGGCGCTCGATCCGCAGGGGGTGCTGTTGCTGCCGTTCAATCCGACGGCCGAGAACATGGCGCGCTACCTGCTCGAAGAGATCGGGCCGCGTCAGCTGACCGGCCTGCCGGTACGGCTGACGCAGGTGATCGTCGAAGAAACGGCGAAGTGCCAGGCCGACGCGCTGCTGCTGCCTGACGACTGAGGCACGGCGGGCGCGCGGAGGGGGGTGCGTCAGGCCGCGTCCACGATCATCTTGCCGAAGGGAAAGAACGATAGCTGCGCCAGCTTGAGGTGTTGCCAGGCGAACGGGAGCCCCACAATGGTGATGGCAAGCAGCGCAGCCCAGAACAGGTGCGCCAGCGCCAGCCACCAGCCGGCGCAAAGGGCCCAGATGAGGTTGCCAAGCGCGGCGCCCGCTTCGCCAATCGCGCCAGATGGCCGGTCGACGATGGCCTTGCCGAACGGCCAGAAGGTGAACGCTCCGATGCGGAAGGCCGCGATGGCCCAGGGCAGCCCGACGATGGTCAGCGCCGCCACCACAGCGGCGAACCACCAGGCCAGTCCCGACAGGCAGCCGCCGCAGAAAAACCATACCAGGTTGGCCAACAGACGCACGGTGAAACTCCCTTGATTGCCAAAGGGACAGTGTACACCGCATGGATCGCTCGCCGCGAGCGGGTCAGGCGCCGGTAATGCCTTCGTTGCCCGCCATGCCGAGCAGCGTGGGCTGGTTGAGCCTGTCGATGCGGATCACCTTCTTGTCGCGCAGGTAACGGCCCACCACGTCCCACACCGCTTCGCCGGTCGCCCCCTCGTTGACCGGCGCCCAGCCCGCAACCTTGTAGGTCTTGGCCGGATCGAGCGGCTTGCCCCTGAGGGTCAGGTTGCTGATGCGTTTGCCGACGGTCTGGTTGGGGTCGCAGGTGTATTGCAGCCCACCGACGCGGACCATGTCGCCCCCCTGTTGCTTGTACGGGTCGGCATTGAACAGGTTGTCGCACACGTCTTCCATGATGCTCTTGATCGTGGCGCCGGTCATGTTGTTCAGCGTGGTTTGCGGATAGGTGATGGCGGTCTGGTCCATCAGGTGTTCCATGGTCACGGCCTCGCCTGGCAGCAATGATGTGCCCCAGCGGAAACCGGGCGAGAAGGCGATTTCGGCATCCTTGTCGGCCATCAGCGCATCGAGAATCAGCTGGTCGAAAGTGCCGTTGAAGTTGCCGCGCCGGTAGAGCAGGTCTTCGGTGACCGCGAGTTTTTCGCCCAGGCGTGCCTCATAGGGAGCCCGCATGCGGGTGATCAGCGCCGCCATGTCGGCATCGGCCGGCAGCAGGTTGGCGAAGATCGGCAGCAGCTTGTAACGGAAATCGGTCACCTTGCCATGGCGTACGTCGAAATCAAGCACGCCAAGGAATTTGCTGTTTGAACCTGCGTTGGTCACCAGTGTGGTACCGCCGCTGTTGCGTACCAGCGTGGGGGACGGCACGCCATCGTGCGTGTGACCGCCCAGAATGGCATCGAGTCCGGTGACGCGGCTGGCCAGTTTGAGGTCGACGTCCATGCCGTTGTGCGACAGCAGGACCACCACCTGCGCTCCCTTGCCGCGCGCCTCGTTGATGACGCTCTGCAGATTGTCCTCGTGGATGCCGAAGCTCCAGTCGGGAATCATGTAGCGCGGGTTGGCGATCGGTGTGTAAGGGAATGCCTGGCCGATGATGGCCACCGGAACCGAATTGATGGTGCGCATCACGTAGGGCTGAAACACCGGATCGCCGAAATCCTTGGTGTGGATGTTCTGCGCGACGAAATCGATGTGGCCCTTGAGGTCATTGTTGACCAGTTGCATGACACGGTCAGCGCCGTAGGTGAATTCCCAGTGCCCGGTCATGATGTCCACACCAAGCAGCTTCGCTGCGTCGACCATGTCCTGGCCGTGCGTCCACAGTGACGTGCCCGAGCCCTGCCAGGTGTCGCCGCCGTCGAGCAGCAGCGCTTCGGGACGGCTGGCGCGTATACGCCGGATCAGCGTTGCCAGGTGGGCAAAGCCGCCGACTTTGCCGTAGGCATGTGCAGCTGCGGTGAAACCGAGGCTGGTGAACGCATAGGCGTCGCGGCTGTGTGCCGGAATGCCGAAATGTTTCAGCAGATATTCACCGACCAGGTGCGGAGGCTGGTTCCGGTTGTCGCCGATGCCGATGTTGATGTTCGGTTCGCGGAAATATACCGGCAGCAACTGGGCATGACAATCGGTGATGTGCAGCAGCGATACATTGCCGAATGCAGGCAGGTCGTAGAATGTATCGCTGTGTTCGCCGGCCAGCGCCTGACGGTTGTCAAGCGCCAGGCCGGCAGCTGCGGCCGCAGCCAGGAGTTGCATGAATTCACGGCGGTTCATGGACATGGCAGATCCTCAGTTCAGGGTGGTCTGGCCAGAGTAGCTCATGCCGAGATTGTCCACGGCGCTGATGACGAGCTGATCGCCACTTTTGGCGCCCTTGACCTTGAATTCGAAAAACGGGTTTTTCGACACGCCGATGCCCCATTGGGCCTGCATTACCGGGGTACCATTGAGTGTGGCGCTGACCAGGTTGATGAAATGGGCCGGAATCACCTTGCCGGCGGCATCCTTGCGCAGACCGGTTTCCATGTCGTGGTGAATCAGTGCCTTGATGTCGGCTTCGCCGTCCTGCAGATGGGCGCGGATGAGAATGGGTTGATCCATGGGTATGTCCTTGATTGTATTCGTTGCGAGTCGGAAAGTGTGCGGATATGGGTATCAGCCGCCGCAGCCACCGGCGGTGACCTTGATCGACTTGCTGGTCATGTAGACCTTGCCATCGGCCTTGGCCATGATCTGCACCGACGATGTCTTTGCCATCTTGATGCGTGTGGCAATGAACGGTTCAGCACCGTTGAGAAAAGTGAAGTCGGCGATCAGCGGATTGGGGTTGTCGGGTACGAAAATCGCCATCGAGGTGGTGCCGGGAATATTGCTGCTTGCCTGGACCGGTACGACCGAGCCGTCTTCGGCGATTTCCGGCAATTTGAGGACGATGTCGCTGCTGTTGACTGCATTGGCGTAGCCTGAGCGGGAATACGCATCGCTGGCCGTTTTGGCGGTGAACGCCTGGACGTTCCAGGTGGCGGCAGCCCAGGCGCCGGCAGACTTCAGCAGGCCGCTGCCGAAGGCAGCCGCGGCGGCGGTGAACAGGGTGGCGCGTTGCAGGAAGTTTCTGCGAGGCAAATTCATTGTTGACCTTTCATCATGAACATGGGTACGGGGTAAAAAGACGATGCCTGTCAGGAAGTCCACCGGCTGCGCGTGGACGCAAGCGCAAACCCGGCGGTGACGGCGTAACGGTTACCGGCTTCAGGTGCGTACGTAATCCCAGCCCTGGCGCACGCGCCGGTTGATCTCTTCCAGCGCAGAGCCAGCGAGCCGGATGTCGGGCAGCAACCGGACCTTGATGCCCTGGGCCTGCAGGGAGGCAATGCTCTGGTTGCAGGCATAAAACTCGAGGTTCGGATAGCGCGCCTGCATCAGGCCGACCCGTTGCCTGAACGGGGACACGTCGCTGCGCAGCAGATCCAGTCCGTTGCCGTTGGCAAGAATCTCGACTTCGAGCGGCTGGCGGTTGCGGCGATAGGTATCGAGCAGATTTTCGGTCTCGTCCAGCGCTGCCTTGAGACGGATCGGGTTGGCGTTACTGACCTGGACGATGATCTTGTCCGGGTTTTGTGCCATCGATCCGCTCTGGATGGTCTTTAGCAGACGCGAGGTGCGGCTGACGCTGTTCATCGTGTTTGCGTCTGACAGCATCCAGCCCGACGACCCACCAACCAGCAGCAGCACCAGCATGCCGAGCACGTATTGTGTCATGGTGCCTGGCCACGGACGCATTCTGCGGCCCGGGCGGTTCATGCTGACTGGTGGCAGCGGATAGGCGTGCTGCATCATCTTCTTCAGCCCGTGCAGGTCGCACACCCGTTGCTTGAGCGCGGCATCCTGTTCGATGGAAGTAAACAGGCGCGCCTGTTCGCCGGTTTCGAGTTCATTGTCGACGAATGAATTGAGCAGTTCGTCCGAAACGGGACGCTGTGGTGTCATTTGACCCTCCTGAGAGCGATCGGCTGGACCGCATCCTTGGTCTGGCTCGGGGCGTGTTCGCGTAGCAGGGTCTGCAGCGCCTGACGCGCCCGGCACAGACGGCTCATCACGGTGCCGATGGGAATGGACAGAATATTGGCGACTTCCACATAGGAGAATTCTTCCAGGTCGATCAGCGTGACCACCTGGCGCTGTCCGGTCGACAGGCGCGAGACGGCATCGCGTACCCGGGTCACGATTTCGTTCTGGTCGTGTTCGACATCGGGTGAGCGCGAATGTGAAAACAGGCTCTCGTCCATGTCATCGATATCTTCCATCTCCCGGTTGTGACGGAAATGGTCACGCCAGCAGTTGGTGAGGATGCTGAACATCCAGCCATCGAAACGTTGCGCATCATTAAGCTGGCCCAGACGTTTCAGTCCTTTGACCAGTGTTTCCTGGGCGAGGTCTTCGGCCAGGGCGGCATTGCGCGTCCATGAGTAGGCGACGCGGTACAACCGGGGGCGGATCTGTTCGAATCGCTGTTCGTATTCATCGGCCCGGCAGAACAAAGGAAACAGTTTCATGCTGTGCTTCACCCGAAAAAAATGCGGCGTTACGGCATAAGACGCGAGTCGCTCCGGAATTATTCCCTGCCGCGGTAAAAAAACAGACTGCGGAATAAAGCCCCGGATCCCGGCGTCCTCCCCATGCAGCAATTCCAAACCAAGGAGTGAGTTACATGCACAGTACCACAAGAAAACTGACCATACAGGCCCTGATGCTGGTCGCGCTGCTCGCGCCGGGGGCCGGTCGTGCGGATGCGCCCGCGCTATCGCCGCAGTCGCAGGCGAAAGAACACGTGGTGTTCCAGGTGTCCGATGCGTCTGCAGCCACCTGGAACCTCACGCTGGCCAATGCCCGCAATGCTTTGAACAGCCTGGGCAAGGATCATCTGGAGGTTGAAATCGTTGCCTACGGGCCAGGCATCGACCTGTTGCGCTTCGAATCGGTGCTCGGCAACAGTATCGGTCAGGCAGTCGCCGACGGTGTGCATATCGTCGCCTGCCAGAATACGATGAAGAGCAAACATCTGACC
>JAJXUP010000007.1:19081-34593 GCA_021782795.1 Pseudomonadota bacterium
TCAGCAAGGAGCATGCGGGCTGGGCTTACGTGCGTCCGTGAGTGAATGACCGGGTGCGGTTGGCCGGTCAGGGCCTGTTACGCGCGGCGTCACGGGCCCGATATCCTGCCGGCACCCTGTGGACACAATCCCCCGCAGCACCATGTGGATATGGATAAAGCGCTTCTGCGGCGCCACGGCGGCATGGCGCCTCTGCGGCGGCCTTGCAGGAACGTGCCTGTGGTACGGGGCTACCGGCTCATCGCAGATGGGGGGTGCTGCCAAGCGCTTCGTTGAGCTGATCGAGCGACATGTAGCCGGGGTGCAGGCTGCCGTCGGCAAAATACAGCGTGGGTGTGAGGCGGATATTCAGTGACTGTGCTGTGTGAGCGATCTGCGTCAGTGCCGAAGTGTCGCATTTCGCAGTGGTCGTGGGCTCGATGCCGCGCAGCATGTGGTTTTCCCAGGCGCGCTGTCGGTTGGGCGCGCACCAGATGCGTTGGGCTTGCGCCATCGAGCCGGGAAGTATGGTCAGTACGAAAGTGTAGATCGTGGCATTGTCGAGGTGTGCCAGTTCAGCTTCGAGCCGCTTGCAATAGGGACACTGTGGATCGGTAAACACCGCCAGCCGGCGCGAACCGTTGCCATGCACGGTCTTGATGGCCAGCTTGAGCGGCAGCGTGTCGAGGTGCGACCCATACAGTCGGGCTGTGCTGGCCGCGGTCAGGTTGCGCATGGTGCGCAGATCATAGAGGTCGCCGGACAGCATGAAATCCAGCGCGTCGTCGGTATAGACCACGTGATCGTCGAATGCCACTTCGTACAGATGATCATAAGGCAGCCGGTGTACGGCCAGAATGTGGGCGTAGGGAAATTTTTGCTGCATTGCATCACGCACGGTCGCTTCATCTGCCGTGGCGGGGGCGACTTGCGCCGCGGTCAGGCTGGCGGCCAGCAGGCAGTGCAACAGGGGGCGAGCGGAAATCTTCATGGCAGTCGTCCGGCAGGTGGGTCGGCGGTTTACGGGAACCGGTACTGAGCAGACGGGGCAGCGCGGCAGAATATTCCCTGCGTCCGTCGACGTGCGCTCCGTTGCAGACTGGGTCAGCCGACAGTATAATCCACGCTGTCCGCACGGGGATGCGGGAGAATGCGCGGCCATCGCGCTGCCGAAGGCGCAAACCACCCAAGATCGCTCAGGCTCCCGAACCGCAATCCCCTGCTGCGCAACTGCGCTGCAGGACGACTCTGGAGAGCGATGAATCAGTCATCCACCGAAGGGGCACACAGCCGCAAGGCTGTAATCTCTCAGGTAACAGGACAGGGGGGTGAAGCGGGACGCAAGTCCCCTGACTGTACCTGATCGAGAGAAACGCCCTGTTCTGCTGCCTGGGTTGAAGCCGCCACCAGCGGCATGTGGACGTTTCCTGTCGGGTGTTCGAGCCTACACTGAGGAAACTGCCATGCCCAAGACAACCGTACTCAATGCCCTGCACCGCGAAATGGGTGCCAAAATGGTCGATTTCGGTGGCTGGGACATGCCACTGCATTACGGCTCCCAGATCGAGGAACACCATGCCGTGCGCCGCGATGCGGGCATGTTCGACGTCAGCCACATGCGTGTGGTCGATCTGGACGGTGCGGACACGCGCCGCTGGTTGCGCGGTCTGTTGGCCAATGATGTCAACAAGCTGCGTGTGCCAGGCCGGGCGCTGTATTCATGCATGCTGCATCCGGACGGCGGCGTGGTGGATGACCTGATCGTGTATTACCGCGGCGGCGATCATTACCGCATGGTGGTTAATGCGGCCACGACCGACAAGGATCTGGCATGGATGCGTGGCCAGGCGGTTGGCCTCGATGTGCAGATCCGCCCGCGCGAAGACCTGGCAATGATCGCGGTGCAGGGACCGCAGGCGCGCGAACGTGTCTGGTCTGTGCTGCCCGATGCGCGTGGCGTGAGTGAAACACTGGCGCCGTTTCACGGCGCGGCCTGGGGCGACTGGTTCATTGCCCGTACCGGTTATACCGGCGAAGACGGTTTTGAGCTGATGCTGCCCACTGCCGAGGCCGCAGCGGTGTGGCGCGGGTTGCACGCCGCCGGGGTCGCGCCGGCCGGACTGGGTGCGCGCGACACCCTGCGCCTCGAAGCCGGCATGAACCTGTATGGTCAGGACATGGACGAATCGACCACCCCACTGGAAACCGGACTTGCCTGGACGGTGAGCCTGACCGATGACCGCGATTTCACCGGCAAGGCCGCCCTGCAGGCGCGGGGCGCTGCGCGTCACCAGGTCGGGCTGCTGCTGCTTGACAAGGGGGTGTTACGCGCGCATTGCGCGGTGCACACCGCCAGCGGTGCCGGTGAAGTGACCAGTGGCACGTTTTCTCCCACACTGCAGCGCTCGATTGCCCTGGCCCGCGTTCCGGCTGCGGTGCAGGCGGGTGACGAAGTTTCGGTCGTGGTGCGCGATAAACAGCTCAGGGCGAAAGTGGTAAGCTACCCCTTTGTCCGCAACGGTCAAATCCTGATTGCATGAACCCGAACCCCTACCGCAAGGAGCCCGCATGAACATCCCCGCAGATCTCAAATATACCGCATCGCATGAATGGGTGCGCAGCAATCCTGACGGCAGTGTCACGGTCGGCATCACCGACCATGCCCAGGACCTGCTCGGCGACATGGTGTTCGTGGAGAATCCGGTGCCGGGTCGCAAGCTTGCCGCCGGAGAGGAATGTGGCGTGGTTGAATCGGTCAAGGCGGCATCCGACGTCTACGCGCCACTGGCCGGTGAAGTGCTGGCGGTCAACAGCGCGCTGGAAACGGCACCCGAGGCCATCAACCAGGATGCCTTTGCTGCATGGATGTTCACGCTGCGGCCGGATCGGCCCGCCGACATCGAGGGTCTGCTTGACGCCGCCGCTTACCGCCAGTTGGTGGAAAGCGAAAGCCACTGACCGCGAATCGAGAATCGAGAATCCATGCCTTTCATTCCCCACACCGAAGCCGATCTGGCGGCCATGCTCGACCTGCTGCAGGTCCCGGACCTGAACGCACTGTTCGACGAGATTCCGCCCGAACTGGGTGAGAACGTTGCACTCGATCTGCCGCCCGCACTCAACGAGATGGAAATCAGCCGCCTGATGGGTGAGCGCGCCGACGCTGACGGCCGTTGGCTCAATTTCATCGGCGCCGGCGCCTATGAGCACCACATTCCCGCCGCCGTGTGGCAGATCGCCACCCGCGGTGAATTCTACAGCGCCTATACGCCTTATCAGGCCGAGGCATCGCAGGGTACGCTGCAACTCATCTACGAATACCAGAGCATGATGGCCTCGCTCACCGGGATGGAGGTGTCCAACGCCTCGCTCTACGATGGCGCCAGCGCGCTCGCCGAGGCGGTGCTCATGGCCGTGCGCGCCAGCAAGGGAGCAGCGCGCGTGCTGATTCCGGCCGCTGTGGCACCGGCGTATCGTGCGGTCGTGCGTACCATCGTTGCCCCCCAGGGAATCGAACTGGTCGAATTGCCGTACGACCCGGCGAGCGGCACCACGCCGTTGCCCGAGTACGCGGACGAGTGTGCTGCGCTGGTCGTGCCGCAACCCAATTTCTTCGGCATGCTGGAAGACGTCGATGCGTTGACCGACTGGGCACACGCACGCGGCGCGCGCGTCATCGCCCTGGTCAACCCGTTGACGCTTGGCGTGCTCAAGCCCCCTGGGCAGTGGGGCACGAGCGGCGCCGACATCGCTGCCGGGGACGGCCAGCCACTGGGTGCGCCGCTGTCGGCTGGCGGCCCGTATTACGGGTTGCTCACCTGCCGGCAGGCGCTGGTACGACAGATGCCGGGGCGGCTGGTGGGACGGACGCTGGATGCTGATGGCAGCACGGGTTATACACTCACGCTGCAGGCGCGCGAGCAGCACATCCGTCGTGCCAAGGCCACATCCAACATTTGCACCAATCAGGGTTTGGTCGTGGCGGCATCCACGATCTACATGAGCCTGCTTGGCCCGGGGGGACTGCGTCGCGCGGCGCTGGCCAGCTGGCAGAACACCCGCATGCTGGTCGAACGGCTGGCCGGGTTGCCGGGCGTCGCACGTGCCTTTGCCGGTGCCGGTTTCCATGAATGCGTGCTGCGGCTCGACCGTCCGGTCGCCCCGGTGCTCGAGGCGCTGGCGCGCCAGGGCATCCTGGGCGGTTTCGATCTCGGTCGGGACTATCCGCAACTGGGGCATGCCCTGCTCGTGTGTGCCACCGAAACCAAGACCACAGCCGATATCGGGCGCTACGAGCAGGCGCTGGCCGGGATACTGAGTGAAGGCAAGTCATGAAGCTGATTTTTGAACACGGCGCCCCTGGACGCAGAACCGGCGCACAATGGCCACAGGCCGACGACGCATGCACCGGCTTGCCGGAGCATCTGCTGCGCAGCCAGCCGCCGCTGCTGCCGGAAGTGGCGGAAATGGATGTGGTGCGCCATTACACCCGTCTGAGCCAGCGCAACTATTCTATTGATACCCAGTTTTACCCGCTGGGGTCCTGCACCATGAAATACAACCCGCGTGCAGCCAACAGTCTGGCGATGCTGCCGGGGTTTCTCACCCGGCATCCGCTGGCGCCGGCATCCACCGGGCAGGGCTACCTGGCCACGCTGCATGAACTGCAGCTTATCCTGGCCGAGGTCACCGGCATGGCCGGCGTGTCGCTTACGCCCATGGCCGGGGCACAAGGCGAATTTGCCGGAGTGGCGATGATCCGTGCCTGGCATGCGTCACGCGGCGACCAGGGGCGCCGCGAGATCATCGTGCCCGATGCCGCGCATGGCACCAATCCGGCCACGGCATCCATGTGCGGTTACACGGTGCGCGAAATTCCGACCGACCGTGACGGCAATGTCGATCTGGAAGCATTGCGTGCGGTGGTCGGGCCGCAGACCGCCGGACTGATGCTGACCAATCCATCCACGCTTGGCGTGTTTGAACAGCAGATTCGCGAGATCGCCCGCATCGTTCACACTGCCGGCGGCCTGCTCTATTACGATGGCGCCAATCTCAATGCGATTCTCGGGCGGGTCAAGCCTGGCGACATGGGGTTCGATGTGATTCACATCAACCTGCACAAGACCTTTGCCACCCCGCATGGCGGCGGCGGCCCCGGTTCGGGGCCGGTCGGCGTGTCGGAACGTCTGTTGCCGTTCCTGCCGGTGCCGCATGTGATGCGTGATGCAGACGGCAGCTACCGCCTTGCCGACGAAGATGATTTTCCACACAGCATCGGACGTCTGAGCGCATTTCACGGCAATGCAGGCGTGTTGCTGCGCGCGTATGTCTATGCGCGCATGCTGGGTGCGCAAGGGTTGCGACGCGTGGCCGAATACGCCACGCTGAATGCCAACTACCTGATGAAGCGCCTGCAGGATGGTGGATTCGAGCTGGCATTTCCCGAGCGGCGTGCCAGCCACGAGTTCATTGTCAGCCTGCGGCGTCTGAAGGAGGAAACGGGCGTGAGTGCAATGGATTTCGCCAAACGCCTGCTTGACTACGGCTTCCATGCGCCGACAACCTATTTCCCTCTGCTGGTGCCGGAATGCCTGCTCATCGAGCCGACCGAAACCGAAACCTGCGCCACGCTCGATGCGTTTGCCGATGCCATGATCGCCGTAGCGGCGGAAGCGCGTGACACTCCCGGGCGGGTCAAGGCGGCGCCATACTCGCTGCCGGTGCGCCGGCTCGATGATGTGAAGGCGGCGCGTGAACCGGATCTGGCCTGGCGCGGTCCCGTGCTGTGAGCGGCGACGCGGCCGCTAACAGGCCGTTGAAAAAGGTAGCGAGGACGCCCGGATGCAAGGCGCGAGAAACGCAACGACGAGACCTATCAAATCGATAGGCGTGGGAGTGAGTATCGCGGCAACGCCGCAGACGGGTGCCGCAGTACTTTTTCAACGGTCTACTAAAGCGAACCGACGCCCAGGTAGGCTGCGCGCACCTGTGGGTCGTCGTGCAGGGCTGCGCTCGTGTTTTCCATGGTGATGCGGCCGGATTCCATGACGTAGCCGCGGTCGGTGTGCGTGAGTGCAAGTTGCGCATTCTGTTCCACCAGCAGCAGCGTGATTCCGCCGCGGTGGGCGTCGAGCAGGCTGGAAAACACCGCCTCCACCATCATCGGCGCCAGCCCCATCGACGGTTCGTCGAGCAGCAGCAGTCGTGGTCGCGACAGCAGCGCCCGCTGGATGGCAAGCAGTTGCTGCTCGCCGCCGGAGAGCTGGCCGGCGGGCTGGTTGCGCCGCTCGCCCAGCCGCGGGAAGCGTTCGCAGATGGTGGCGATTTCCTGGCGCACGGCGGCACGGTCGCGTCGCAGCCAGGCGCCAAGTTCGAGGTTTTCCAGCACACTGAGTCGGTTGAAAATGCCGCGCCCCTCGGGCACCAGCGCCAGCCCGCGTGCAACTATGGCATGCCCCGGCAGGCTGCCGATGGACTGGCTGGCGAAATGAATGCTGCCCGAACGCGGCTGCAGTAAGCCGCCGACGGTCTTCAGCAGGGTGCTCTTGCCGGCGCCGTTGGCGCCGATCAGGCAGACCCGTTCGCCCTGGGCCACCTGCAGTGACACGTCCTGCACGGCATGCAGCTTGCCGTAGGCCACGGTCAGCGCGTTGAGCGCAAGCAGTGCGGTCATGCCTCGCCGCCCCCAAGGTAGGCGCGGATTACACGTGGGTGCACGCGGACGCGATCAGGCACGTCTTCCGTGATTTTTTCGCCGAAATCCAGTACTGCCATGCGGTCGCACAAGGCCATCATCAGCCGGACATCGTGTTCGATGATCAACACCGTCAGCTGGAATTCGTCACGCAACTGGCGGATCAGCCGTGCCAGGCTGTCGCGTTCGGCCGGATTCATGCCGGCCGCGGGTTCGTCGAGTGCGAGCAGGCGCGGATCGCTGGCCAGGGCGCGGGCGATTTCCAGCCGGCGCTGGTCGCCGTAAGACAGGTTGCCCGCCAGCGCCTGCGCATGACGGGCGATGCCGACATGTTCGAGCAATTGGGCGGCGCGGGCGCGGATGGCCGCTTCTTCGTTGCGGGTGCGCCGGTTGCGCAGAATGGCGCCCAGCAGGCCCGCGTGCGTGCGCGCATGACGGCCGATCATCACGTTCTCGAGCGCAGTAAGCCCGGGAAACAGGCGGATATTCTGGAACGTGCGTGCGATGCCGCGTTCGAGGATGCGGTGTGGCGGCAGCCCATGCACGGGCTGGCCGTCGAACAGAATCTCGCCCGAGCTGGGCGGAATCAGCCCGGTCAGCACGTTGAACAGCGTGGTTTTTCCGGCGCCATTGGGGCCGATCAGACCGTAGAGCTCTCCGCGGCTGATGCTGAGCGAAACTTCGGACAGTGCCTGTACGCCGCCGAAGTGGCGGCTCACACCGGAGAAGCGCAACAGTTCGCTCATGGGCGGGCGTCCTTGCGCCATTCGCGGCGGTGGCGGGGCGAAGGCAGCATGCCAGCAGGGCGGAACAGCATCATGGCAATCAGCGCCAGCCCGAACAGCAGCATGCGCAGGTCGTCCGGGTCGGCGACCACGCGGCCAAGGTGGTTGAGTTGCCAGTCGCCGAGCATGCGTAATGCTTCGGGCAGTACCGTCAGCAGCACGGCGCCGAGGATCACACCTGGTACATGGCCCATGCCACCCAGCACGATCATGCACAGCACCATCACCGACTCCATCAGATTGAAGCTTTCCGGGCTGATGAACCCCTGGAAACCAGCGAACAGACCGCCGGCCAGCCCGCCAAACGTCGCTCCCATCGCGAAGGCGAGCAGCTTGACGTTGCGCACCGGGATGCCACTGGCGGCGGCAGCCAGCTCGTCTTCGCGAATGGCCGCCCAGGCACGGCCAATGCGCGAATCCTGCAGGCGCAGCGCGATGAACACCACAACCAGCACGCAGGCCAGGAAGAGGTAGTAGTACTGCAGTGGTGGACTCAGGGTCAGGCCTGCCAGCCGGTGTGGTGCCGCCAGCGAAATCGTGCCGAAATGCAGCGGGTCGATCAGGCTGATGCCCTGTGGGCCGTTGGTGATGTTGACTGGCGCGTTGAGGTTGTTGAGGAAAATACGGATGATTTCGCCGAAACCGAGTGTGACAATGGCCAGATAGTCGCCACGCAGCCGCAGTGTGGGTGCACCAAGAAGCACTCCGAACAGCGCGGCGCTTGCCGCACCAAGCGGTAACACGGCCCACAGGGGCCAGTGCAGGCCGAACTGTGGCGAGTCGAGCAGCGCATAGACGTAGGCACCGACCGCATAGAACGCGATGTAACCCAGGTCGAGCAGCCCGGCATAACCGACCACGATATTCAGCCCCAGCGCGAGCAGCGTGTAGAGCAGGGCAAGGTCGGCGATGCGCACCCAGCTGCGGCCGAGACCGATCTGCAGCAGCAGCGGCAGGCAGGCCAGCCCGATCGCCAGCAGCGTACCGGCAATCCAGGCAGAACGCTGGCGGCGGCGCATCGTCAGGCCCGGTCCGTGGCTGGAGCACCGAGCAGGCCGGACGGACGCAGGATCAGCACGGTGATCAACACGAAAAACGCGAACACATCCTGGTAGTTGCTACCGATCACGCCGTGGGTCAGCGTGCCGATGTAACCTGCCCCCAGGCTTTCGATGATGCCGAGCAGCAGTCCGCCGAGCATGGCACCGCGAATGTTGCCGATTCCGCCCAGCACGGCAGCGGAAAACGCCTTGAGCCCAAGCAGGAAGCCCATGTAGTAGTGCGCCAGGCCATAGTAGGCGCTTACCATGAAGCCGCTGATTGCCGCCAGTGCCGAGCCGATGAGAAAAGTGATTGAAATGATGCGGTTGCCGTTGATGCCCATCAGGCCGGCCAGCGGGATCGACTGCGCCGTGGCGCGCATGGCGCGGCCGAGCCGGGTCCGGTGCACCAGCAGGTCGAGCACCAGCATCAGCACCAGTGCGGTGACCAGGATGGCGACCTGCAGGTCGGTGATGCGCGCCCCGAGCAGGGTGTGCCAGCCTTGCGGCAGTACCGGCGGAAAAGCGATGTATTGCCGACCCCAGATCAGCATGGCGATGTTCTGCAGCACGATGGACACGCCGATGGCGGTAATGAGCGGCGCCAGTCGCGGTGCATGGCGCAGTGGCCGGTAGGCGATGCGCTCGATGACATACCCGAGAGCCATGCAACCGGCCATGGCAGCAACCAGCCCGGTGAACAGGATGACCGGAATGGGCAACGCACCTCCGGACAATGCGCCGATCGTCGCTACGGCGATCATGGCGCCGATCATGGTGATTTCCCCATGCGCAAAGTTGATCAGTTCAAGGATGCCGTACACCATGGTGTAGCCGAGGGCGATGAGTGCGTACACACTGCCCAGCACCAGGCCGTTGATGAGTTGCTGAACCAGGATATCCATGGGGCTGTCGGATTCAGGAATGGCTGTGCAGGGTCTGCAGGGGTACCCAGTGCCCACCCTCTACCTTGTACAGGGTGATGTTACCCGAGCTCAGGTCACCATGGGCATCGAAACGGATGCGGCCGGTGACGCCCTGGTAATCCGTGGAGGGCAGTTGGGCAAGGTAGCGGGCCGGATCGGCGGAGCCGGCCCGTTTCATGGCGTCTACCAGCACGTAGACGGCGTCATAGGCATAGGGTGCGTAGTTCTGTACCGGACCGAAACGTGCGGTGAAGCGGGATTCGAACTGTCGGCCGCCGGGCATGGTCGCCAGCGGCAGACCGGGGGTGGATGCGATGGCACCCGTTGCAGCATTGCCCGCCAGACGGATGAACTGCTCGGTCTGCATGCCGTCGCCGCCCAGCAATTGTGCATTCAGGCCGATCTGCCGCATCTGGCGCGCCAGCGGTCCCGCCTGTGGGTCCATGCCACCGAAAAACACCAGTTGCGGGTCTTGCGCCTTGATGCTCGTCAGGATGGCAAGAAAATCGGTGGCGTGATCGGTGGTGTATTCGCGCGCTACAATTTGCGCACCCGCTGCGCCGGCCGCACGGGCGAATTCGTCGGCCAGTCCTTGCCCGTAGGCGGTACGGTCGTCGATGATGGCGATGCGTCGTGCGCCGAGCGTTTGCACGGCGTACTGGCCGAGTACGCCGCCTTGCTGTGCGTCGTTGCTCATGACACGGAACGCCGTGCGAAAACCCAGGCGCGTATAGGCGGTGGCGGTGGAAGATGGGGATATTTGCGGAATGCCGGCGTCAGAATAGACCTTGGCAGCAGGAATGGTGGCGCCGGAGTTGAGGTGACCCACCACGCCGGCCACGCCGTCGTCCGCCAGTTGCTGCGCGACGGTGGTGGCCGTTTTTGGATCGGCCTGGTCGTCCTCGGCCAGCAGTTGCAGCTGGCAGGGTTTGCCGCCGATGGTCAGTCCGGCGGCATTGATTTCGTCCACCGCAAGCTGAGCGCCATTTTCGTTGTCTTTGCCCAGATGCGCCTGCGGGCCGGTGAGCGGAGAGGCCGAGCCGATCTTGATGACCGTTTTGCCGTTGCTGGCAGGCTGGCCGCAACCGGACAGTGCCAGCGCGCACAACAGCAGGGGAACGGGCCAACGCATTGCCGCAGTCATCAGGATTCTCCACGAGTCAGACTGTCAGGTTATAGCATAAAGTGCGCCAAACCGGAACCGCCGGAGCAGCGCGCAGGTGGCGGCAGGGCAAAGAGGGTCCGGTCATCCGCGCGATGTGGCAGCGGTGACAGGCAGGCGTATGGTCATTTCCCCGTTGAGCGCGGATTTGCCGTGCCGCCTGGCTAGTCCTTTCCGGCCAATGGATGGCCGAAAAGCTTCTTTTGGGTCGGACAGTCTTGTAGAATGGTGTATTCATGTGATTTTTCAGCTTTTTGTGGTGGCAGGCCGGCAGACAACCGTCTTTTGCCCTGCATACGGGTTTATCGTTGGCCTTGTTTCGGGAGCCGGTCTTGAATCACTCCACTTCGTCGTCCTATCGTCCGACCCGGACGGCTGCGCTGATCGTCATCGCCGTACTGGTCATGGGCATCGCTTACCGTGGTGGGCTGGCCGATCTCGCACATCGCTGGAATACGCAGGAAGAGTATGGCCATGCCTGGTTCATTCCGCTGATTTCGGCATGGATGCTATGGCGCAAGCGGCAAGCCATCCAGCCGCTGCTCGGCCGGGGCAGCTGGTTTGGACCGCTGCTGGTGCTGTGTGGTGCGGCCGGGTTGCTGCTGGGCGAATATACGGCGATGTTCCTGTTCATCCAGGTCGGGTTCCTGGTGAGTCTGGCCGGGTTGACGCTGAGCCTGGGGGGGAGACTGCTGTTGCGCCAGGCGGCCGTGCCGCTGCTGTTCCTGCTGTTCGCCATTCCGTTGCCGTATTTCCTTGAGGCCCAGCTGTCGTGGCAGCTGCAGATCCTGTCTTCGCGGTTGGGAGCCGGGGCGTTGCAGCTGCTGGGCATTCCGGTATTCCTCAGTGGCAACCTGATCGACCTGGGTGATTATCAGCTGCAGGTGGTCGATGCCTGTAGCGGTCTGCGCTATCTGTACCCACTCATGAGTATCGGTTTCCTGATGGGTTACCTGTACCAGGCTCGCTGGTGGAAGCGCATGACGGTGTTTCTTACCGCCATTCCGGTGACCGTGCTGATGAACAGCTTCCGCATTGCCGTGGTCGGCGTACTGGTGGATGGCTGGGGCAATGGCATGGCGGAGGGGTTCATGCACTATTTCGAGGGCTGGCTGATCTTCATGGCCTGCCTGCTGATTCTGCTGACCGAAATCGCCGTGTTCGAACGTTTTGGTGCGCGGCGCAGTTTGCATGAGGCGATGCGCATGCCGCAGATGCCGCCTCCTGCTGCGTTGGTTGAGCACCGCCTGCCGGCGACGTTCTGGGTGGTGCTGGCGCTGCTGGTAGCGACGCTGGTGCTCGACCTGCGAGTCACCTCGCGCGCGGAATTCATTCCACCGCATCGCAATCTGGCGCTGTTTCCGCTCACGCTCGGTCCCTGGCAGGCGCGTCCCACCATTCTGGGTCAGGGGGTGCTGGATACGCTCGGTACAGAAGATTACCTGATGGCTGATTACTTCAGTCCGCAAGGTATGGTGAATTTCTATGTCTCGTATTATGCATCGCAGCGCAAGGGAGCGTCGCCGCATTCGCCAGAGGTGTGCATGCCCAGCAACGGCTGGGTGATCACGTCGCTCGAACCCATCCGGGTGATGCTGGACGGCGGCAGGCGCGTCGCTCTCAACCGCGCCGTGATCGCGCAGAATCGTGACCGCCAGCTGGTGTACTACTGGTTCGACGAGCGCGGGCGCAGCATCGCCAACCAGTACTGGATGAAATGGTACCTGGTGCACGATGCGATCACCATGAACCGTACCGATGGTGCGCTGGTGCGGCTGGTGACCCCGGTGCAGCCAGGGGAGCCGCTTGAACGGGCCGATACCCGTCTGCGGGGTTTCATGCAGCTGGCCTTGCCCAAACTGGTGACATACGTGCCAGGCAGGTCGTAGGCAACGGAGAAGAACTGCGCAGGTTCAGGTGTCGCGGCGCAGGATGAATGCGGCTTCCGCGCGAGACAGACCGGCCGCGTCATAAAAACCGGCGGCATCCGGTGCCGAAACCAGGATGAGCGTGGTCCCGGTACCGGCGGCAGCCCGGGTTTCCGCGATCAGACGCTTGCCGATGCCATGTCGCTGATAGTGCCGGTCTACGGCGAGATCGGACAGGTAACAGCAGTACGAAAAATCCGTCAATGCACGGGAAACGCCGACAAGCCGGCCATCGTCGCGTGCGGTGATTACCAGGCTGGCGAGGGCGAGCATGCGTTCGATGCGCGGGCGGTCATTGACCGGGCGTCGTTCGGACAGTCCCGATCGCTGGAGTACATCGATGAATTCCGCAACCGCCAGACCGGTCTCGCGCGCATAGCAGATGTTGTCCATGGCGGGCTTCTCCCGGCTGGCGGCCGTGATCTGTCGTCGGGCGGTGTGCGCGGTTACTGCGCCAGCACCCACTGCACCAGTTGTTGCAGGTCATGCGCGCTGGATTGCGCGTTGGGGGGCATGGTCGTGTTGCCCCAGTCGCCCGTGCTGCCATGCTGCAGGCGTGCGAGCAGGTAGGCAGCGGCTTGCGGCTGGTTGCGAAAGCGCTGCGCGATGGCATGAAATGGCGGGCCGATGACCTTGTGGTCGATGGCGTGACAGGTCATGCAGGCATTCTCGTTGGCCAGTTTGAGGCCGGGATCTTCCGCAGCGTGAACAGCGACGCTGCTGGCAAGTGCGACGAGGCCGAAGGCGAGGGTCAGGGTGGTTTTCAAGCGGTCTCCGGTACGGTTCGGGTTGCGGCGGGGATCAGCCAGTCGATGATGCCTTGCCACTGTTCGCGTTCGCGGCGGGTAGCGTGCAGCGGCAGGTCAAAAATGCTTTTGCCTTCGAAAGCGCTGTTGACGTAGGCCTGGGTGTCCTGCAGCAGGGTCAGCAACGGCAGTTCGAGGCTATCAAGCCAGTGTTCGAGCTGGTGCGCGGCACGGGTGCGCGGGGCGACGCGCATGCCGACCATGCCGATGAAACTACGTTGTTTGCGGATAGCCTTTTCTTCCTGCAGCGCCAGCAGAAACTCCTGGCTGGCGGCAAGGTCGAATGCCGACGGCACCACGGGAACGACGACGTGCCGGGCCAGTTTCAGCGTGCGCCCGAGCATCTTGCCGTGCAGGCCGGCCGGGCTGTCGATGACGAGCCAGCCGCTGTGCCCGGCACCGGATTGGGCGAGGTCGAAGCGCCAGATGGCGGGGAGGTCTGCGGGTCGCTGTTCGAGCCAGCGCTGTGCCGAATGCTGCCGGTCGAGGTCGAGCAGGCGCACGTTTTCGCCGCGTGCCGCAAGCCAGGCGGCCAGATTGACCGCCAGCGTGGTCTTGCCACTGCCCCCTTTCGGGTTGGCGACCAGCAGGGTGTTCATCATGTGCGTGGTTCGATCTGGCTCACGTCACGTACGGCACCGGTTGCGGCTGAGGTGGTGAGCGCGGCGTAAGCACGCAGCGCAGCGGACACCTGGCGCTGGCGCTGTTCCGGGCGCCAGGCGCGAGCACCGCGAGCGAGCATGGCCGTACGGCGGGCTTCCAGTGTGGCCTCGTCGACAGCCAGGTGAATGCGGCGCGCCGGGATGTCGATCTCGATGCGGTCGCCGGCTTCCACCAGCGCAATCAACCCGCCTTCAGCGGCTTCGGGAGAGACGTGGCCGATGCTGAGGCCCGAGGTGCCACCGGAAAAGCGGCCGTCGGTGATCAGGGCGCACGATTTGCCGAGACCTTTTGACTTGAGGTAGGCGGTCGGGTAGAGCATTTCCTGCATGCCCGGACCGCCTTTGGGGCCTTCGTAGCGGATCAGCACGATGTCGCCCGGCTGGATGACATCGCCGAGAATGGCTTCGACGGCACTGTCCTGCGATTCGAAAATGCGTGCCGGGCCGGCAAAGCGGAACAGGGCTTCGTCGACCCCGGCGGTCTTGACGATGCACCCGTCGCGCGCGACGTTGCCGTACAGCACCGCCAGTCCACCGTCCCGGGTGTAGGCGTGAGCCAGATCGCGGATGCAGCCGTGCTCGCGGTCGGTGTCGTTGTCCGGCCAGCGCGAATCCTGGCTGAAGGCCGTCTGGGTGGGAATGCCGCCCGGGCCGGCACGGTAGAAGGTGCGAACGGCCTCGTCGTGCGTGCGGCGGAGGTCCCACTGGTCGATCGCCGCACCGAGCGTGGTACTGTGCACGGTGGGCAGGTCGCGGTGGACGAGACCTGCGCGGTCGAGTTCGCCGAGGATCGCCATGACACCGCCGGCGCGATGCACGTCTTCCATGTGGTAGAGCGGGGTGGCCGGGGCGACCTTGCACAGGTTGGGCACCCGCCGGCTCATGCGATCGATGTCCTGCATGGTGAATGGCACACCGGCCTCGCTTGCGGCGGCCAGCAGGTGCAATACCGTGTTGGTCGATCCGCCCATGGCGATGTCGAGCGCAATGGCGTTTTCGAAAGCGGCAAATCCGGCGATGCTGCGCGGCAGCGCGCTGGTGTCGTCGTGTTCGTAATAGCGGCGGGCCAGGTCGACGATGCGTCGGCCGGCCTCAAGGAAAAGCTGCTTGCGGTCGGCATGGGTGGCGAGCATCGAGCCGTTGCCCGGCAGGCTCAGGCCGAGGGCCTCGGTCAGGCAGTTCATCGAGTTGGCGGTGAACATGCCGGAGCAGGAGCCGCAGGTGGGGCAAGCCGAACGCTCGACTTCGGCCACGGTGGCGTCTGGTTCATGTGCGTTGGCAGCGAGAACCATGGCATCGACCAGATCGAGCTTGACCGCCTTGCCGTGCAGTGTGGCCTTGCCGGATTCCATGGGTCCGCCCGAGACGAAGATGACCGGAATGTTCAGGCGCAGTGCTGCCATCAGCATGCCCGGGGTGATCTTGTCGCAGTTGGACAGACAGACCAGGGCGTCGGCGCAGTGGGCGTTGACCATGTATTCCACGCTGTCGGCAATGAGGTCGCGCGATGTCAACCAAGACATCATG
>JAJXUP010000101.1 GCA_021782795.1 Pseudomonadota bacterium
CAGTACTTTTTCAACCTGCTAGACCAGACGCTCCAGCCCCAGCAATACGCCGAACACAATGAACAGCACCAGTCCCGCCTTGAGAATGTCGAGGATCAACCGCAGATAGCGCCGGTCCTGGGTAACGAAATACAGCGTGAGCGACATGGCCAGTGCAATACCTGCCAGCGCGAGCAGCAGGCGCACTACAAACATCAGGCCGGCCCTGCCGCCATGCCCAGGCGGCGCACACCTGCCGGCGCATGCATTTCGTCATCGAACTGCACGAACTCCCACGCGGTCGCGTCGCTGAGCAGGGTACGCAATAAACGGTTGTTGAGCGCATGACCCGACTTGTGCGCCTGAAACGAGCCGATCAACGGATGACCGATAATGTACAGATCGCCGATGGCGTCAAGCACCTTGTGCTTGACGAACTCATCCTCATAACGCAATCCATCGCTGTTCAACACGCGGTATTCGTCCATGACGATGGCATTGTCGAGGCTGCCGCCCAGCGCCAGGCCATTGGAACGCATCCATTCGACTTCCTGCATGAAGCCGAAAGTACGCGCCCGGCTGATTTCTTTCACATAAGAAGTGGTGGCGAAATCGATACGAATCGCCTGTCCGGTTTTCTCGAACACCGGATGACGAAAATCGATGGTGAACTCGACACGAAAGCCATCGTATGGCTCGAAGCGCACCCGCTTGTCGCCTTCGACCACTTCTACGGCATGGCGGATGCGAATGAAGCGCCGCGGCATTTCCTGCGCCACGATTCCGGCCGACTGCAGCAAGAAAACGAAAGCGGAAGCCGAGCCATCCATGATCGGTACTTCCGGGCCGTCCAGATCGACATACAGATTATCCACCCCGAGACCGGCCAGTGCAGACATCAGGTGTTCAACCGTCGCCACCACGGCGTCGCCGTTGACCAGCGTCGAGCACAGCCGCGTATCGCCGACGTGGTCGGCCGCCGCCACGATGTCAACCGGCTGCGACAGATCGACGCGGCGGAACACGATGCCAGTGTTGGGCGCTGCCGGACGCAACATCATGTTGACCTTGGTCCCGGTGTGCAATCCCACGCCTGTCGCGCGTATGCTGTTCTTGAGTGTATGTTGCCGTATCATCCCTGCCATTTTCCAGAACGCAACCCGTACGCATCACTGGCAAATCCCATGCCGAAGCGTCGAGCCTGCCTTCAACCCCTTAACCATCAGGGAAATTATAGCGCGAAACACCGCCAACGTCAGACTGTATCGTCTGACGCAGGTTCAACAGGGTGCCGGCAAGGCACCGTCTGTCGCTTTTCCGTTACACACTTGCGCAGCGCGACCACCTGCGCGTCCCGCATTACGTCACGTGGTGCACCCGATTCCACCCTGCGGATGGGCGCGACCGCCCGTCGCGCTCAGTCAGCCTGCTTGCGCAGAAAAGCCGGAATATCCAGGTATTCCATGCCCGACTGCTTGAGCGCTTCCACCTGGGCTTCGCGCCGGTTGCTGCGAAACACCGTGGGTTCATTATCGGCCGCCGGATGCTCCATCTGCACGGTTGCGTAGTCATCAGTGCCGGTCTTGACGATCACCGGCTTGGCCTGCTGGCGCGCCACCGGGCTGCCCAGCCCCGTCGCCACGATAGTCACGCGCAGTTCGTCGCCGATATTCTCATCAAACACCGAACCAGCGATCACGGTGGCTTCTTCCGCCATGAAATCACGAATGACGTTCATGACTTCGAGGTATTCCTTCATCTTCATGCTGGATGAAGCCGTCACGTTGACCAGCACGCCGCGGGCTCCCGCCAGATTCACGTCCTCGAGCAGCGGGCTGGCAACAGCCTGCTGAGCCGCCAGCCGTGCACGATCCGCGCCGGTGGCCGCCGCCGATCCCATCATCGCCATACCCATTTCCGACATGACCGTACGCACGTCGGCAAAGTCGACGTTAACCAGCCCCGTGCAGTTGATCACTTCGGCGATTCCGGCCACGGCGCCATGCAACACGTTGTTGGCCGCGCGGAATGCATCGAGCATCGAAACATCATCGCCCAGCACGTCCATCAGCTTCTCGTTTGGAATCACGATCAGCGAGTCGACGTGACGGGTCAGTGCCTCGATGCCAGCGTTGGCGAGCCGCACACGCTTGCCTTCAAACTGGAACGGCTTGGTCACAACGGCCACCGTCAGGATGCCCATTTCCTTGGCCACTTCAGCCACCACCGGGGCTGCGCCCGTGCCGGTGCCGCCGCCCATGCCCGCAGTGATGAACAACATGTCAGCACCGTCGATCAGTTCGGCAATGCGCTCGCGGTCTTCCAGCGCGGCTTCGCGACCGACTTCCGGATTGGCGCCGGCACCGAGACCGCGCGTCACGTTGCTGCCCAGTTGCAGCTGGATTTTCGCCTTGTTGCGCTGCAGTGCCTGGGCATCGGTGTTGACACAAATGAACTCCACCGTATCAACACCGCTCTCGATCATGTGATCGACGGCATTGCCGCCACATCCACCTACGCCGATCACCTTGATGACGGCTTCCTGTTTGGTATCCACCATTTCAAACATCATCGCTTTCTCCTCTCGTTACTGCTTGAATTTAAACCGACCCTGGTTCAGAAGTTCCTGAACCACCCTTTCATCCGTTCCATGATCTGACGCATCGACGTGCCGCCCAGCTTGCCGCCGGGCCGGCGGTCCTGCTCGTGCAACCCGGCCAGCAACAACCCCACTCCGGTTGCATAACGTGGGTTATGCATCATGTCCGACAACCCGCCTGCATACTGCGGCACACCAAGCCGAACCGGCATGTGCAGCACTTCCTCGCCCAGTTCGACCATGCCCTGCATCGCCGCCGACCCGCCAGTAATGACGATGCCGGAGCGCATCAGCTCTTCGAAACCGCTGCGGCGCAATTCCGCCTGCACCATTTCATACAGCTCCAGTACGCGCGGTTCGATCACCTCAGCCAGCAACTGGCGCGACATTTGCCGCGGCCCTCGTTCGCCCACGCTGGGAATCTCGAGCATGTCATGCACCCCTGCCAACTGGCGCAGTGCACACCCATGCGCGATCTTGATGTCTTCTGCATCCTTGAGCGGTGTGCGCAGCGCAAGTGCGATGTCATTGGTGATCTGGTCGCCCGCAACCGGAATCACCGCCGTATGCCGGATGGCACCCTGGGTGAACACCGCGATGTCGGTCGTGCCGCCACCAATGTCCACAACAGCGACGCCAAGATCCTTCTCGTCTTCGGTCAGCACCGCCATGGCGGACGCCAGTGGCTGCAACACCAGGTCACGCACTTCGAGTCCGCAACGGCGTACGCATTTGATGATGTTCTGCGCCGCCGACACCGCACCGGTGACAATATGTACCTTGACCTCGAGACGCACGCCGCTCATGCCTATCGGTTCGCGCACGTCTTCCTGACCATCGACCAGATATTCTTGCGGCAAGATGTGCAGGATCTGTTGATCTGTCGGGATATTGACGGCCTTGGCCGTTTCCAGCACCCGGTTCACATCCAGCTCGGTCACTTCCTTTTCACGGATCGGTACCATGCCATGCGAATTGAAACTGCGGATATGGCTGCCGGCGATGCCGGCATACACTTCACCGATCTTGCAGTCAGCCATCAGTTCCGCCTCTTCGAGCGCTCGCTGGATCGCGTTGACGGTGGATTCGATATTGACTACCACCCCCTTCTTCAGCCCGCGCGAGGGGTGGCTGCCCATGCCCACCACATCCAGCCGCCCGTCCGGCATATGTTGCGCCACGATGGCGATCACCTTCGAAGTGCCGATATCGAGCCCGACCACCAGTTCCCGATTGTCCCGTTGCCTGCTCATGATCTGTGTCCCTGTCTGGTTCCTTCATGTTCGTGCGGACCCGGCTGCATTGCCACCTGCACGGCAAACCCCTGCGGGTAACGCAGATCCACCCGCACTGGCTGTCCGCCCAACTGGGCCAGCATGGCCGGTTCGAGCCCGACCCAGCGCTGCAGCCGCTGCTGCGCCTGATCACGACCGAGCTCGATGACCCAACCGTTGTCCAGCGTCACACTCCAGCTACGCCGGTCGTTCAGCACAACCGCAACCGGCTGGCGACCGATGGTTGCCAGCACCGCGCCAAAGGCGCGCCATGCCTGCGCCACCTCCTGGTTGGTTCCCTCCGGCCCGCTCAATCGTGGCAGGCGACCGTCACTCGCCGCCATGAACACATCACCCTGCACGTCCAGCAACGCATCCTCGTTCCAGCGTGCCAGAGGCTGGTGTTCCCCCAGCGTCACGACCAGGCCATCGGGCCAGCGGCGACGCACATCCACCGTGCGTACCCAAGGCAATTTGCCAAACCCGGCGCGCACCTGGTCGAGATCGATATCGAACAGGCCACCGTGTACGTATTGCGCCGTCACCAGCCGCGCCTGCGCCAGTGTCACGTGGTGCATGCCGTTAACCTCCAGTTGCTTCAGGTGAAACACTGGCAACCGCGTGAATTCCACCCCGGCCAGCCAAACCAGCCCGGCCAGTGCAACGCCAGCGGCGTAACGCCACCAGTGCAGGGGAATGCGCCATTTACTTTGCACAGGTTTGCTCCAGGATACGCAGCACCAGTTCATCGAAGCCGATGCCGACCGCGCCTGCCGCCATCGGCACCAGGCTGTGTGGCGTCATGCCCGGCGAGGTATTGGCTTCGAGAAAATACGGGTGGCCATCGCGATCCAGCATCACGTCCAGCCGTCCCCAGCCACGGCAACCAAGCACGTCAAATGCCCGCAGGGCCAACTCGCCGACCGCTCGTTCCTGTTCCGGAGCCAGCCCGCACGGCAAACGGTATTCGGTGTCGTCGCGCACATATTTGGCGTCGTAGTCGTAGTACGCTCCAGCCGGCACCAACCGGATCATCGGCAACACCTGATCGCCGAGAATGGCGCAGGTATATTCCCCGCCTTCGATACTGCGTTCGGCCAGCACCAGCTCGTCATACTGCGCTGCCTGTCGCCATGCCTGTGCCAGTGCGTCCACCTGGGTGACGCGCGACATGCCCAGACTGGATCCCTCGCGTGCCGGCTTGACAAATATCGGCAGGCCAAGCCGGTCAGCCACTGCCTGCCAATCGTTGGTACCGTCGAGCAACACACAATCGGGTGTCGGTATGCCGGTTGCCTGCCAGATCAGTTTGGTACGCCATTTGTCCATCGCCAATGCCGAGGCCAGCACACCGCTACCGGTATAAGGGATGCCCAGCCATTCCAGCACGGCCTGAATGGTTCCATCCTCGCCATGACGTCCATGCAACGCGATCACTACGCGGTCAAATTTCCTGGCGATGAGCGCACTGATATCCTGCTCGGCCGGATCAAACGCCTGCGCATCGACGCCTGCACGCAGCAGCGCCGTCAGCACCCGATCACCACTGACCAGCGACACTTCGCGTTCGGCCGAACGGCCACCCATCAACACCCCCACCTTGCCAAACCGCTTCATGCGGCCTCCTCCAATCGTTCTCCGATGATGCGTACTTCACACAACAGCCGCACGCCAGTGCGCTCTTCCACCACCTGCCCCACATGCTCGATCAGACGCTCAATATCGCTTGCGCTGGCGCCACCCGTGTTGACGATGAAATTGGCATGCTTGCGCGACACCTGCGCCGCACCGATCTGCCAGCCCTTCAGTCCGCACTGCTCAATCAACCGTGCCGCATGATCTCCGGGAGGATTGCGAAATACCGACCCGGCATTCGGCTGACCCAGCGGCTGGCTGGCAACGCGCCGCCGCAGCAGGTCGGCCATCAACTCGCGCGCCGCCTGCCCATTGCCGCGCGCCAGCACGAACCAGCCCGCGGCGAACCATTCGTCCTGCTCCATTCCGCGCACTTCGCGATATCCAACCGAAAATTCTTCACGCTCGCGCACCTGGCGGCTACCATCACGCCGCATTGTGAGCACGCGCGCCACCACATTCCAGGTCTCGCCGCCATAACAGCCCGCATTCATTGCCAGCGCGCCGCCCACGGTGCCGGGAATCCCGACCATGAATTCGCCACCCACCAACCCGCAACTGGCGGAAAACCGGGCCAGCCGCGGCAATGCCACGCCGGCTTCGGCGTACATCATGCCCTGGCCGACCGAGGCCGCCTCCTCGTGCAATTCGCGCAGGGCGCCATGCAACACGATGACCACACCCCGCACGCCGCCATCGCGCACCAGCAGGTTGCTGCCCAGCCCAACACAATGCACCGGCTCATGCCGGGGCAGGCGTCGAAGAAACATCGCCCAATCGTCCAGATCGGCCGGAACATACAACACATCGGCTGCCCCACCCGCCTTCCAGGAGACATGCTGATGCATCGGCGCATGCAGCAGCATGCGGCCCCGCAAGCCAGTCATGTCGATCTCAGGACGCTGCGTTGCCATGGCCGCGCTGCTCCATTTTTTCCACGATCTGTCCCGGCACGGCTCCGATCGACCCCGCCCCCATGGTCAGTACCACATCGCCACCACGGGCGTTGTCCAGCACCGCCTGCGCCAGATCTTCCACCCGGGCGACAAACACCGGTTCAAGCCGTCCGGCCACGCGCAGCGCCCGTGCCAGCGCACGCGCATCGGCCGCGACAATGGGCGCCTCGCCGGCCGCATACACTTCAGTAAGCAACAGCGCATCGACGCTACCCAGCACCGCAACGAAATCTTCAAACAGGTCGCGCGTGCGGCTATAGCGGTGCGGCTGAAAGGCCAGCAACAAGCGGCGCCCTGGAAACGCTGCGCGGGCGGCGGCAATGGTTGCGGCCATTTCCGCCGGATGGTGGCCATAGTCATCGACCAGCGTAAAGCGGGTGCCATCAGCCAAAGGAACATCACCGTAACGCTGGAAGCGTCGGCCCACACCGGAGAATTCCGCCAGGGCGCGCTCGATTGCCG
Organism: Pseudomonadota bacterium; assembly: GCA_021782795.1. Classification (GTDB taxonomy): domain Bacteria; phylum Pseudomonadota; class Gammaproteobacteria; order Burkholderiales; family Sulfuriferulaceae; genus Sulfuriferula. The sequence goes on from JAJXUP010000101.1 coordinate 6,906, forward strand.
CATAAGGCACGCCGATCTCCAACGCAATAGCAATCGCTGCCAGCGCGTTGAGCACGTTATGCACGCCGGGCACGTTGAGCGTAATCTCCATCAACCGCTTGCCGCCGCCATTGACGACACCAAAGCACATGCGCCCGTCTTCGGCACGTACGTCCACTGCACGCAGGTCTGCCTCGGATTCAATGGCATAGGTCGTCACCGGCTTGCTGATGCGTGACATGATGGCGCGCACATTGGCGTCATCGGCACACAATACCGCGCGACCATAAAACGGAATGCGTTCCACGAAGTCGACGAAAGCCTGTTGCAAACGGGAAAAATCGTGACCGTAGGTTTCCATGTGGTCGGCATCGATATTGGTCACTACCGCCAGGATCGGTGACAGGTGCAAAAACGAGGCATCGGATTCGTCCGCCTCCGCCACCAGGTAGTCGCCCTGACCCAGCCGCGCATTGGCACCCGCCGCCAGCAACCGCCCACCTATCACGAACGTTGGAGAT
>JAJXUP010000102.1 GCA_021782795.1 Pseudomonadota bacterium
GGCGCTGATCTCGTTGCGCGGACGGGTCCACAACGCGGACGCCTGGTTGACGGTTTCCAGTTCGTCGAGCAACACCATTTCCTGTTTGTCCGCGTTCCATTCTTCCTTGCGCATGCGGATCGGCAGGGTGATGTGGTCCGAATATTTGCGCAGGATGGCTTTCAGGCGATGTTCGGACAGCAGCGCGTCGTTGTCCGGCTGCAGATGCAGGACGATCTCGGTGCCGCGTTGCGGGTGGTCGATATTCTCCAGGGTGTATTCACCTTCGCCAGCCGATTCCCAGCGTACGCCATGTTCGGCGCTCAGGCCGGCGCGTCGGGTGGTCAGCGTCACGCGATCGGCCACCAGAAACGCCGAATAGAAGCCGACGCCGAACTGACCGATCAGGTGGCTGTCACGCGCCTGATCGCCGGTGAGGTTTTCGAAAAACTGGCGCGTGCCCGAACGGGCGATGGTACCGATGTGGTCGATGACTTCCTGCCGGGTCATGCCGATGCCATTGTCACGGATGGTGATGGTGCCGGCCTCCTTGTCGAAGTCGACGTGGATGACCAGTTCGGTGTCATTTTCCCACAGTGCGTTGTCGGACAGGGCTTCGAAGCGCAGCTTGTCAGCGGCGTCCGAGGCGTTGGATATCAGTTCGCGCAGGAAGATTTCCTTGTTGCTGTACAGCGAATGGATCATCAGTTGCAGCAGTTGCTTGACTTCGGTCTGAAATCCGAGGGTTTCTTTTTGTGCAGTTGCATTCATCGGTACGGCTCCGTTGCAATTAAATCGTTGCGGGTGAATCGATGCGCCCGATATGGGGACGAAGAGCGCGGATTCAAGAGGTGGGTATCGATGGTTGCGCGCGCATCAGTGCATGCAGCCGCAGGGCGAAGCCGCCGAGGCCGATGCCGACGACGGTGCAGATGGCGAGTACGAGCGGCAGGTCGATCTGGTTCAGGCCGCGGATGGCGATGCCGGTGTCGAGTTGCCAGCGCGATAGCCCTGGCCATATCAGGCTGGATATGCCGGCGGCGACGTAGGCGGCTCCGCCCCAGGTCAGCGTGCGCGAAGCCGTTTCCAGTGCCAGTGTGCGCATCTGCTGCTCGTTGAGCCGATGCTGCTGGGCCATGCGGCCGAACAGCGCACCGAGCGTTCCCTGGATGATCGCCGTGCCCAGGCCGAACAGGGCGCCGGGCAGCCAGCCCCAGGCGGCATTCGGCATGGTGGGTGCAAGTGTCGTGTACAGGATGAGCGCAAATGCACCGAAACCCCAGCCGGCGACGAAACCGTGAATGGCCGGCATGCCGCGGATCACGCGGGCAAGCCCAGGACGCGATCCTGGTTGGGTGCTGTGTACCATCAGCCAGCCACCGGTGGTCATCAGCAGCCCGATCGGGATCAGCAACAGGCGTTCGAGCCAGGGATTCTGCATCCAGTGCGACAGGCCGAACCAGGCCAGTTCGCAGGCGATGGCGCGCTGGATGGTGAAACTCAGCGAAAACAGCAGGCCGGCGCGCAGACCGCCGCGCGAGGAATAGCTGCCGACCGCATAGCTGAAGGTGATCGGCCAGGTGTGTTCATCGGGTATCAGGCCGTGGATCAGGCCGAGCAGCCAGGCCGTGACCAGTGCTGCAATGACTCCGGAATGGGCCGTCGCCGGAGCCCACCAGTCGGTCAGATGCATGCGTAACGGACGCAACGGGTTGTGCGCCGGGCAAGACGGTGGATCAGGGCAGCCGGGCGGCCAGGTGCGGGAATGCACAGGGATTCCGACTGCATCCGTGCAGGGCCGTGGTGCAGATCGCCTGCCATGCTGCCTGTACACCGGATATGTTTCAATGTGTTCGCTCCATGCACCTCATTCCATGGCGTGTTGCTCGCCGAAGGACCCCGCGTTCTCATCATGTCATTCGATCCGTTTGAGCTGTTCCGGCTGTAGCAGGCGAATGGCGGACGCATCCACGTGGATCAGTCCGTCTTCGATGAAGCGCGCGAGCAGCCGGGACAGAGTTTCCGGACGTATGTCCAGCAGCGAAGCGATGGCCTGCTTGCTGGCCGGCAATTGTATCACGCGTCCGGTCTGCTGCAGGATTCCGGGCTGCGCGAGCAGGTATTGCGCCAGCCTGCGCGCACCCTGTTGCAGTGTGATGCGGTCGATATCCTGAACCAGGCCATGCAGTTGCCGGCTCATGGAGGCCAGCAGGTTGAGGCACAGGCGTGGACGTTCGAGCAGCAGGCCATGGAAGAAGGCCGAGTCGAAGGCGATCAGGCGCGACGTTTCGAGTGCCTGGGCATGCACCGGATAGCTGCCGCCCATGAACATGACCGCTTCGGCGAATATCTGTTCGCGGCCGATGAGTTCGAGCGTGTGCTCCTGACCGTTTTCGGACAGCAGGTACAGGCGTACTGCGCCGGATTTGAGCAGAAAGAAAGACCGCCCCTCCTCGCCCTGAGAGAACAGCGGTTCAGCCGCTTCGAGCATGCGCCAGCGGGAATGCAGCGCCAGTTGCGCCAGAACATCGCGATCAAGGTCGCGAAACAGGTGCGTCAGCCGAAACTGGCTGACATCGGGATGGGGACTCACGGCCATTTGATCCAGGTCAAGGCAAATATTGCGCGGCAGATGCAAACTGCAACCATCGTAACACACAGGAGAATTGCCATGCACAAACGCAATCGATGGTTCGTCAGCATCGGGCTGGCGTATGGATTGCTCGGCGCTGCCATTGCCCTGGTCTTCTTGTCCGATGCCACGTTTATCCCTGGTAATGTGCCTCGCCTGCACGGGCACATCATGCTGCTCGGGTTCATGCTGATGGTGATTTATGGCATTGCCCTGCATGTGCTGCCGCGCTTTTCCGGACAGCCGCTGTATTCGGAACGCATGGCCGACTGGCAGCTGTATCTGGCCAATGCGGGATTACCGCTGATGATTGCAGGCTGGTTGAGCCTGCGTAACTGGCTGCTGCTTGCGGGAGGCAGCCTGCAATTTGCTGCGATCGTACTGTTCGGGTTGAATATTCTGCTCACGGTACGGCCGCAAGGTCCGTGGAGGTGAATCATGGAATATCGTGGATGTCTGCTGCCGGCAGATCTGTATTATGACCTTGATTACATCTGGGTGCGTCCGGAAGATGACGGGTTGTGGACCATCGGACTGACGGACCCGTCGCAGACCATGGCCGGCAAGGTGCAGTACGTGTGGATCAAGGAGCCCGGCACCTGGCGCAAGCACAAGAAACCGTTGGCACGCATCGAGTCGGGTAAATGGGCAGGCGGGATACCGGCGCCGTGCGATGGCACCGTCGTCGAGCGCAACGAACGCGTGCTGCAACAGCCCAACCTGATCAATATCGATCCGTACAACGATGCCTGGCTGGTGCGCTGGAAACCGGATGACCCGCAGGCCGGTCTGGCCGCACTGTCTACCGGACGTGTGGCGCAAGAGGCGCTGCGCCAGTGGATCGACCGCTACAACGTGCAATGCATGCGTTGCCAGGAATGAGGGAGATGATGCGATGAAAGTGGAATTGCTGGTGTCGGAATGGTGTTCGGCGTGCAAGCAGGCGGAACAGGTGTGGCAGCAGGTGGCCGCAGAGAAGGAAATCGAGTTTGCCGTGCTGGACATGGCGCAGCCGGAAGGGCGCGAACTGGTCAGCCGGCTGCGGCTGAAAACCGTGCCTGCGCTGGTGATCGATGGCGAGTTGCGCGGCGCTGGCGTGCAGACCCCGGCGCAGGCGCGCGAGTGGACGGCATCGGCTCCGCCACGGCGCCAGGCCGCAGTGCAGAATGCAGGACTGCTGCTGTCGCTGGACAACCGGCTGTTCATTCTGGGCGCGGTACTCTGCCTCATGGCTGGCGGATCGGGGCTGGTGATCAACGGCAGTCTGCTGTCGGACGGCCCGGCTCGTCCGGTGGCCATGCATCTGGTCACCATCGGGTTCATGCTGATGTTGTTGTACGGGCTTGGTGCGCACATGCTGCCGCGCTTCATGTCCAGGCCGATCCGCAATGGGGTCTGGCCCTGGCTGCAGATGGGGCTGGTCCAACTCGGACTATTGGGCTATGTGGTCGGTTTCTGGGCCGCGCGTCCTGTGCTGGTGATTGCAGGCGGGGGGCTGGTCTGGCTGTCGCTGGCGATTTTCACCTGGCGGCTCTGGCCAGTGTTGTGGTTTGCGCCAGACACGACGGAGACGCGGCCGGGACATTCCTGAGCCCGGTTTCAGTCTGTGCTCATGGCCTCGCCGAGGCGGACGGCACGGCCTTCTCGCCAGTCGTGTGGAAAGGCAGGGCCACCAGGCGGACGCAGCAGGATGACCGTCGAGCCGAGCTGGAAGCGGCCCATTTCTTCGCCCGGCGCCAGTGCAATGTCGTGCGCGTCATAGCGCCATTCGCGCACGCGGTGCGCGCGCGGCGGGTTGACCGTGCCATGCCAGATGGTCGCCATGCTGCCGACGATGGTGGCACCGACCAGCACCAGGATGAACGGCCCGTCAGTGGAATCGAACTCGCAGACCAGGCGTTCATTGCGGGCGAACAGTCCGGGAATGTGGCGTGCGCTGGCCGGATTGACGGAAAACAGCGTGCCGGGAACATGCAGCATGCGGCGCAGGTGGCCGGCATGCGGCATGTGCACGCGGTGGTAATCCTTCGGGCTCAGATACAGCGTGCAGAACGATCCGTCGTACACCTGTGCGGCCAGAGCGGCGTCGCCGCCCAGCAGGGCCAGCGTCGAATATGTCTGGCCCTTGGCCTGGATCATCTGGTTGCCGTCGATGCGGCCGGCCTGGCTGACGGTGCCGTCGACCGGGCAGATCCAGCGACTGTCGGCCAGAACGCGTGCGCCCGGACGCAGCGGACGGGTGAAAAATTCGTTGAAGCTGCGATACCCCTGCGGGCTGTCTGGTTGCGCTTCGGTCAGGTCGACCGCATAGCGTGCCAGAAAGCGCATGATCAGCCATTGCGCGAGTGGACGGTAGGTGCTGGCGGCAAGTCGGCCGGCAAGACGGGTCAGCAGCAGGGCGGGCAGCAGGGATTGCAGTCGGGTGGCAAGGCGCTCGGGCACGGAAGGCTCTGCAGGACAAAGGCGGCATTATAGCAAATCGTCCGCGTGCGTAGTCCGCTCCGCCGCATATGGCGTCGGGCATCGCCAGTCGATGCATGGTGTGTCATGTCTGGTTGTGCGTGCTGGTGCAGCGGCTCCGGCCTGCTGATGACACACCCGGGATGGGTTAGAATGGAACGGTCATTGGTACAGCGGAGTGCACGGCATGACTGACGGCGCGAGTCGTTTCAAAGGACGTTTCCTGCTTGAAAAAGATGGCGAGTCCTGGCTGGGCGGACAGCGCATCGATTTGCTGGAAGCGATCGGCGTGCACGGTTCGATCAGTCAGGCGGCACGGATGGTCGGAGTCAGTTATCGCGGCGCATGGGATACCGTGGATGCGATGAACAATCAGTCCGATCTGCCGCTGGTCGAGCGCGTGGCGGGCGGCAAACACGGTGGCGGCACGCGCTTGACCGAGCATGGGCGACGCGTGATCCGGCTGTTTCGTGCCATGGAAGCCGGGTATCAGCGCGCGTTGGGTGCAGTGGCCGGTGATAGCGAGGATTTTGATGAATTTCATCGCCTGCTGCGCCGTTTTTCCCTGACGACCAGTGCGCGCAACCAGTTTGCCGGCCGCATCGCCCGCCTCCATGCCGGGCCGGTGCATGTCGATGTCCGCGTGCGCATCGACGCTGACACCGAACTGGCTGCAGTGGTGACGCGTACCAGCATGGACAGCATGCGGCTGGCCGAGGGCATGGACGTGTACGCGCTGTTCAAGGCAGGCGCTGTGGTGCTGGGTATCGATCCTGTCGCGCCCATCAGTTTCGAGAACCGTTTGTGTGGCACGGTTGGAGAGCTGCAGCATGGGGTGGTCTACAGCGAGGTGAGTGTGCGGCTGGCAAACGAAAAGACCATTACCGCTGCTGTGAACACCACCGTGGCGACCCGGATGGGCCTGCAGGCAGACATGCCTGTATGCGCCATGTTCAACGCGGCCAGCGTCATTCTGGCGCTGGTGTAATCATGAGCGGGGCGGCAGCTGGTTTTTTTCGCTGGGACGGAGAAACGCTGGTGCTGTACGTGCTCGGATCGCCGGGCGCCTCGCGTGATGCCATTGGCAAGCCGCGCGGCAATGAACTGAAAATCAGTATTGCGGCCGCGCCCGAGCACGGCAAGGCCACCGAGGCGATGGTGAAGTTTCTTGCTGTCCAGTTTGGCGTGCCGGCGGCGGCGGTCGAAGTGGTGCGAGGGCAAACCAGTGTCCACAAGGTGTTGCACATTCGTGCTCCGCGCAAGATCCCTCCGGCGCTGGCTGGCTGGCTGGACCCGGCGTAGCCGGTCGCACCCATGGCTCAGGGGCGGGCGGTGACGAAGCCTGTCCCGGGTGTGCCTGCGGCCCAGTGCGCCAGGCTGTCGACCATGGCGCGCGCGATGCCTTGCAGGGCTTCGCGGGTGAAAAACGCCTGGTGTGGGGTGACCAGCACGTTGGGATGGCGGATCAGGTCGCACAGCAGCGCGTCGCCGAGTTCCTTGCCCGAACAGTCGTGGAAAAACACGTTGCGCTCGCTTTCATACACATCCGCCGCGTAACCGCCCAGCCGGCCTGCGCTCAGGGCGTCAAGCACGGCGCGCGTGTCGACTACCGCGCCGCGGCTGGTGTTGATGAGCAACGCATGCGGGCGCGACTGCGTCAGCAGGCGCGCGTCGACCAGGTGGCGCGTGGCGGGCAGTAACGGACAGTGCAGCGACAGGATGTCGGATGCGCGCCATATGGCGTCGAGCGTATCGTATTCGACGCCCGGCATGCGGGCGTCTTCCGGAATGCCCGGATCGAAGGCCAGTACACGGCAGCCAAAACCGAGCATGATGCGTGCGAAACACTGGCCGATCCGTCCCATGCCGACGATGCCGGCGGTTTTGCCGTGCAGATCGAACCCCAGCAGACCATCGAGGAGGAAATTGCCTTGCTGCACGCGTTGCCAGGCGATATGCACATGCCGGTTGAGCGACAGCAGCAGGGCAACGGCGTGTTCGGCCACGGCATGGGGCGAATACGCTGGGGCATGCGCTACGGCGATGCCGCTGCGCCGGGCGGCGTCGAGGTCAATGTTGTCGATGCCGGCGGCCCGCTGCAGTATCAGCCGCACCCGCATGTCGGCCAGACGCTGCAGGCGCGCAGCATCGAGTTCGTCGTTGACGAAGGTGCAGATGGCATCGCACCCTTGCGCCAGCGCGAGGTTCAGCTCGTCGAGCGTGGCCTCGGTGTGGCTGATCTGGTGTCCGGCTGCGACCAGCGCAGGTTCGAGCACTTCGCGATCGTGCG
>JAJXUP010000103.1 GCA_021782795.1 Pseudomonadota bacterium
AGACACCGCGCTGGTCGTATGGCTGGTGCGCGAGCACCTGTCATTTTCCGCTACAGCACAAAAGCAGGACCTGTCCGATCCGGACGTCATCCAGAAATTCAGCGAGCGCATCCCTGACGAACGCCATCTGACCGCACTTTACCTGCTCACGGTGTGCGATATTCGCGGCACCAGTCCTACGGTGTGGAATGCCTGGAAAGCCAAGCTCATCGACGACCTGTATCATGCCACGCGCCGCCACCTGATCGGCGATGCGCCACCGCGTTCCGGCATCGACCCGGTCAAACAGGAAGCCTCACGCCTGCTGCGTCTGTACGGCCTGTCACCGCACACCGAAGACGCGCTGTGGAACCAGCTCGACGATGCCTATTTCATGCGCAACGAGCCGCAGGAAATCGCCTGGCACTGCCGCCAGCTGTGGCACAGCCTGGACAAAAAGCAGCCCATCGTCCGCGCGCGCCCCAGCCCGGCTGGCGAAGGCATCCAGACCATGATCTACACGCCGGATGAACCCAGCCTGTTCATGCGCATCTGCGCATTTTTCGATCAGATCCAATACACCATCGTTGATGCACGTATCCACACCACACGAAGCGGCTATGCGCTCAACAGCTTTGTCGTGCTCGACCCGATGCGGCGCGAAGTCGCTTACCGCGACTTCCTCAACTACATCGAGCATGAACTGACCGCCCGGCTGAACGCGGCTGAACCGCCCAGAACCGTTTCACGCGGACGCATCAGCCGCCATCTCAAGCATTTCCCGCTCGATGCCGAAGTCGTGCTGCGCGCGGACGAAAAGGGCCGTTTCTATGCCCTGCACCTGACCGCCGGGGATCGACCCGGCCTGCTGTTCGCCATCTCTCGCATCCTGTTCCAGCACCAGGTCAGCCTGTATTCGGCCAAGATCAGCACACTGGGCGAACGCGTGGAAGACACTTTCCTCATTCACGGCGAAGCGCTCGACCAGCCCCAGTCACGTTTGAAACTGGAAACCGACCTGCTCGAAGTGCTCAACCTGTAGCCGGGCGACACAACCCCTGTGTGCGAAAAAACGGCAGGGGGTGGCGCACATCCCCCTGTGTCATCCGCCGCGTGGCCGGGCCGCTCAGTCGCAACGCTGATCGAGATATGCCTTGAAATCGGCAGCCAGTTCGGGATGCTGCAATGCATGCTCCACCGTGGCCTTGAGGTAGCCGAGCTTGCTGCCGCAGTCATAACGCACACCTTCGAAGGCATAGGACAGCACCTGCTGTTCGTGCAGCAGACGCGCGATCGCATCCGTCAGCTGCAATTCGCCACCCGCCCCGAACGGAATGCTCTCCAGGTGGCTGAATATGCGTGGCGTGAGAATGTAACGTCCGACCACGCCCAGAGTCGAAGGCGCCACCGCGGGCGCAGGCTTCTCCACGATCTGCTCCACCTTGCCCAGCGAAGGCGTCATGGTCTGCACCGCCACGATGCCATAGGATCCGGTTTCTTCAGGGGCCACGTTCTGCACGCCGAGAATCGAACACTGGTAATAGTCGAACAGCGAGGTCATCTGTTTCATCGCCGGCTGTACGGCATCGATCAGGTCGTCCGCAAGGATCACGGCGAACGGTTCATTGTTGACCACAGGCTTGGCGCACAGTACGGCATGCCCCAGTCCCAAAGCCTCGGCCTGCCGGATATAGATACAGTTTACCCCCTGCGGCACGATGTTGCGCACCAGATCGAGCAACGCCGTCTTGCCCCGCGCCTCCAGTTCGGTTTCCAGTTCGTAGGCTTTGTCGAAGTGGTCGGGAATGGCGCGCTTGTTGCGTCCGGTAATGAAAATCAGGTCGGTGATGCCCGCTGCCACAGCTTCTTCCACGGCATACTGGATCAGCGGTTTGTCCACGATCGGCAACATTTCCTTTGGCATGGCCTTGGTTGCCGGCAGAAAGCGGGTGCCCATCCCGCCCACCGGAAATACCGCCTTGGTCACTTTATGCATTGTGTCTGTCTCCTGAGTTGGAATGCAGCCATTCAAAAAACCGTTCCTCGCTCCACACCGGAATATCCAGTGCATGCGCCTGTTCCAGCTTGCTTCCAGCCTGTTCGCCGGCCAGCACAAAAGCGGTCTTCTTCGACACGCTGCCTGCCACGCGACCACCGGACTGCTCGATCAACGCCCGCGCTTCGTCGCGCGTCCAGCGCGACAACGTGCCGGTCAGCACCACCGTCTGGCCGGCAAGCGGCAATGTCGCCTCGGACAGGGCTGCCTTGCCCTCGCAAATCACGCCGGCAGCCTGCAACCGCTCCAGCACCGCCAGATTATGTGGTTCGGCAAAAAACTGGCGAATCGAACCCGCCACCACCTCGCCCACATCGCGTACCGCAAGCAGCGCCGGCTCATCCGCATGCATCAATGCCGCAAGCGTACCAAAGTGGTGCATCAGATCCTTGGCCGTCTGTTCGCCCACATGACGGATGCCCAGCGCATACACCAACCGGGCACACGAACGGTGCCGGCTGGCGTCAATCGCCTGCGTCAGGTTACGCGCCGATTTCTCGCCCATGCGTTCCATCGCGGCCAGCCGCTCCGGCTGCAGGGTATACAGGTCGGCAGCGTCATGCACCAGTTCGCTGTCGACCAGTTGATCAACCAGCTTTTCGCCCAACCCTTCGATGTTCATTGCCCGCCGACTGGCAAAGTGCCACAGCGCCTGTTTGCGCTGCGCCGCACAGAACAGCCCGCCGGTGCAGCGAGCAATGGCTTCGCCGGGCAAGCGCGCGACATGCGAACCGCATACCGGACAACTCGACGGCATGGAAAACTCGCGTACGTCGGCCCTTCGCCGCGACAGCACCACCGAAACGATTTCCGGAATCACATCACCGGCACGGCGCACGTTGACCCAATCACCGATGCGCACGTCCTTGCGTCGGATTTCATCTTCGTTGTGCAATGTAGCATGGCTGACTGTCACACCGCCGACGGATACCGGCTCCAGTACGGCCACTGGCGTCAGCGCACCGGTACGGCCTACCTGCACCTCGATACCCGTCAGGCGCGTGGTGGCTTCTTCAGCAGGAAACTTGTGCGCCAGCGCAAATCGCGGAGCGCGCGCTACATAGCCAATCTGTCGCTGCATGGCCAGCGAGTTGACCTTGTACACCACACCATCGATGTCAAACGGCAACGCCAGGCGCGTCGCCCCGATGCGGCGAAAATAGCCAAGCAATCCGTCCGCCCCCTCGACCACCTCGCGCTCATGCGCCACTGGCATGTGCCAGCGCGCGAGGCGATCCATGACAGCCCAGTGCGTTTCCGGCAGGTCCCAGCCTTCGCACTGGCCCACACCATAGGCATAAAAATACAGATTTCGACTGGCGGTAACCGTCGGATCGAGCTGGCGCAGTGACCCGGCCGCTGCATTGCGCGGATTGGCAAACACCTTGCCTCCAGCCTCGGCCTGCACCCGGTTCAAACGCTCGAAGTCGCGCTTGAGCATCAGCACTTCGCCGCGCACTTCCACCCGCGCCGGCCACTCGCCCGCAGCCAACTGCATCGGGATCGCACGTACCGTACGCAAATTAGTCGTCACATCTTCACCAACGTAGCCGTCGCCACGTGTCGCACCGAAGACCAGCACCCCCTGCTCGTACACCAGGCTGACTGCCAACCCGTCGAATTTCGGCTCCACTGCATATTCCACGCGGTCGGTGCCCGTCAGTTCGCGCACACGCTGGTCGAAGGCAAACACTTCATCGTCACTGAATGCATTATTGAGCGACAGCATCGGCATGACGTGCGTCACCGACTGAAATCCCTGTGCCGCCGGCGCCCCCACCCGCCGGGTGGGTGAACTGTCGACAGCCAGTTCCGGATATTGCGTTTCAAGTTCAACCAGTCTACGGAACAAGTGGTCGAATTCGGCGTCGCTGACTTCGGGTGCGTCGAGCACGTAGTACCGATAATTATGATATTCGATCTGTTCCCGAAGCGCCGCAGCCTGCTTGACGACAGATTCCGGAATCATGCACGCACCTAGTTGAACAGGCGCAGCGCCCGGCGACCGCCCGCCGGGATCTGGCTGGCTTCCATCTGCTGGTAGATGTGCACCAGTTGGGTCTGGATCTTTTCCAGACCGGCCTGCGAAAGTGGGCGAATGTTGTCATCGACCAGACGACCGCCCAGCCGGGCCGCCATTTGCTGACTGAACTTGGCCATCTCGGCAAACACGGCCACGCCGTTTTCAATCCGAGGCACTTCAAACAGCAACGTCACCCCATGGGTGACCAACACGCCCATCTGATCGGCAGTAAATGGAGCATCCTCATGATTGCACAGGGTGTAGAGCACATCGCCACGCTCGTTGCGCCGCTGGTAGACACCCGTGGCATCGAGCGCCATGCCCGCTTCCTGCGCCACCTCGGCAATAGTCGCGCCACTGAATGCCTGCGCATCCGGACTGACCACGTTCAGGCCAATGAGCACATCCACCTCGACGCAGAACCGGTCCAGCCGGGCCGCGCGCTGCCCGGCTGCGGTCACGTCCTCCCAACTGGCCATGCCATGCTGGCGTTCGGCCAGCACGCGCACGTCTTCGCAGATGGCCCGCAGCGCCGACTCGCTGACAGCTCCCTGGCGATCGGCAAGCTGCACCGCCACCAGCACATCGGTAAATTCCTGGTTACGCCATGGGCTGATTTCCACCCATTTGTCCTGCAGTTCAGCATACCCCATCCAACGGACATTCCGTCCTTCGGCACGCTGTTGCTCGATGAGCGCGCTAAATGCCGTGCCTGCCACCGGTTCGGCAACCCGCATGACGATACCGAATTCGAGCAGGGCGTCCAGTGGGGCCGGCGGCAGTTCCACCGGATGGGTGGCGACGGTTTCCGCATGAATCGGCGCCTCGGGCATCACCGCCACTGGCGGTTCCATATCGGGCAGCGGCTCCGTTTCCACATCAGCGGTCATCTCGTGATGGTCACCCATGACCGGCTCGATCCGCGCGGCGTTGCCAGTCACCTCCGCTGCGTTGGTCTGCAGGTGATGCTCGACGTAGGGTTCTCCGGTCGTGCCGGTCACGATTGGCGTCTGCGTGTCTTGTGCATGCAGCCCCAGACCGGATTCGCGCAGCACCGGTTCGCTCCATGCTTCCTCGTCCACGTCGGCAGGAGGCGAACCATTATCCACCTGGACGGCATTGCGGCCGAAGGTCGCCATCCACTGCTTGCGGTATTTACGTTCCTGCCACCAGTTGTGCAACACCAACCCGCCCACCGCGAGCACGGCCACCACAATCAGGCTGATCTGCAATGCACTCATTTCTCTCTTCCAACTTCCCCGACCCGAACAGCAGGGGTTCCGGCCGGGGTCGCATCCAGAATCTGGAAATACACTTCATCCTTGCGCACCATGCCCAACTCCTGGCGGGCGCGTTCCTCGATCGCGCCAACCCCCTGCTTGAGATCGCGCACCTCGGCAGACATGGCGGCATTGCGTTCGGCCAGCTGCCTGTCTACCGACAACTGATCAGCAAGCTGGCGCCGGGTATGCCATACCTGCGGCCAGCACCCCGGGCCGATCCAGAGCGGATACTGCAACGCCAGCAACAGCGTGATCAGCACTCCGGTCAACCACCGCATGGTCAGCCCCGTCCCGTATCAGCTCAGGAGATCTGATAAAACGCGGAACGTCCGGGGAAGCGCGCCATGCTGCCCAGCTCTTCCTCGATACGCAGCAGCTGGTTGTATTTTGCCAGTCGGTCGGAACGCGACAGTGAACCGGTCTTGATCTGTAACGCATTGGTCGCCACGGCGAGATCGGCGATGAAGCTGTCCTCGGTCTCGCCCGAACGATGCGACACGACAGCGGTATAGCCGGCACGACGCGCCAGTTCGATGGCGGTCAGGGTTTGTGTCAGGCTGCCGATCTGGTTGACCTTGATCAGGATGGAATTGGCCACGCCGCGCGCGATGCCTTCGGCCAGGATCTCGGCATTGGTGACAAACAGGTCATCGCCGACGATCTGGATCGACTTGCCCAGACGCCCGGTCAGGGTCGCCCATCCTGCCCAGTCGCTTTCCGCCATGCCGTCTTCGATACTGATGATCGGGTATTTGTCGCACCATGCCGCCAGATAATCCGTCATCTGGCCGGAATCCAGCACCAGACCTTCCGATTCGATGTGGTAGCGACCATCGCGATAGAATTCGCTTGCTGCGCAGTCGACGGCAATGGCCACATCGCGCCCGGGCACGTAACCCGCCTTTTCGATCGCCTGCACGATGAGTTTCAGCGCCGCCTCGTTCGATTCGAGATTGGGCGCGAACCCGCCTTCGTCACCCACGGTAGTAGCCATACCCAGGCCGTCGATCAGCTTTTTCAGGGCATGAAACACTTCGACCCCGTATCGCAGCGCTTCACGGAAACTCGGCGCGCCCAACGGCACAATCATGAATTCCTGCATGTCGATGTTGTTGTTGGCATGCGCGCCACCATTGATGATGTTCATCAGCGGCACGGGCAGCGACATCGGGCCTGCGCCGCCCAGGTAGCGGTGCAGCGACAATCCGGAAGCAGCCGAAGCCGCCCGCGCCACGGCAAGCGATACCGCGAGAATGGCGTTCGCACCCAGCCGCGATTTGTCCGGTGTGCCGTCGAGATCGATCATGAGCTGGTCGATGAAGCCCTGATCTTCGACGTCCAGACCGATCAGCGCCTCGCTGATTTCGGTATTGACCGCTTCCACCGCACGCAGCACCCCCTTGCCCTGGTAGCGGTTGGCATCGCCATCGCGCAACTCGATCGCCTCGCGGCTGCCGGTGGACGCACCGGACGGCACCGCCGCCCGCCCCAGTTCGCCCGACTCGAGCAGCACGTCGGCTTCCACAGTCGGATTTCCGCGCGAATCGAGAATTTCCCGCGCAATAACATCAACGATCACACTCATTTCATTCTCCAGATCCGTCACACCCGACTCAGAGGGTGTGCTCTATAAAACCATGCTGTTTGACCAGCGCGTCAATTTCTTTCAGGGTGTACAGCAACGCTTTCATGCGATCGAGCGGCCAGGCATTCGGTCCGTCGGACAGGGCGCAGGCAGGGTCGGGATGCGTTTCCGCAAACAGCCCCGACACACCCGCGGCCACGGCCGCCCGCGCCAGCACCGGCACAAACTCGCGCTGACCGCCGGATGCGTGTCCTTGCCCGCCCGGCAACT
>JAJXUP010000104.1 GCA_021782795.1 Pseudomonadota bacterium
GCGTTGATCGCTTGCCAGAAATTCATCAAGCTCGCAGTCGACAGCAAACTGGCCAGCGATTTTTTGCGTCGGGCGCAGGAAATTCTTGACAGCTGACGGCTGCGCCGCAAATTCAGCCGGCCGCTGGAGCGGCAGACTGCATATCGGGATTGCAATCCACCAGCACCGGGGCATGGTCGGATGGGCGCTCGCGCCGCCGCGGTTCAAGATCGACACGCCAGTCGCTACAGTCGCCGGCCAGTGCCTGCGACAGCAGGATGTGATCGATGCGCAGCCCCATGTTGCGACGGAATGCACCCATGCGATAATCCCACCAGGTAAATACCGGTTCGGCATGCTCGAACAAACTGAAACTGTCGACCAGCCCGAGACCGAGCAGGGCAGAAAAGGCCTCGCGCTCCGGCGCGGAAACCAGCACCACATCTTTCCACACCTGTGGGTCGTAGACATCGCTGCCGGTCGGGGCGATATTGTAGTCACCCAGCACGGCCAGCTGCGCATGACGCCGCAGTTCGTCCTGCAGATAGGTTTTCAGTGCAGCCAGCCATTCCAGCTTGTAGCGATACTTGTCGGATTCCACGCTCTGGCCATTGGGCACATAGACACACACCACCCGCACCGCACCAATGCAGGCCGTCAGCACCCGCTGCTGCTCATCCTGCCACCCGGGAATGCCGCGCACGACATCGGTCAGCGGCTCACGCGACAATATCGCCACGCCATTGTAGGTTTTCTGTCCGGCACAGGCGACGTGATAGCCGGCAGACTGCAAGGCATCGAACGGAAAGTTGCTGTCCTCGAGTTTGGTTTCCTGAAGACAGACCACGTCCGGACGCTGCAACTCCAGCCAGTCGAGCAGATGCGGCAGCCTGACCTTGAGCGAATTGACGTTCCAGCTGGCGAGGCGCATTCAGCGACCAGAGGAAGCAGACGGGGCAGCCGCATTCGCCGCAGGCGGCGGCACATCCGGGGCGGATGACGCTGATGCGGGTGCTGCTGCATCGTGTTGTGCTGCGGCGTGAAGCCCGTCATGCGGAATCGGCGTGCGCGGGTAATCGGCATGATCCAGCGCTTCATTCCATTTTTCCGCTTCGAATCCCTTGAAGATCTGATCCCCGATGCGCAATACCGGCAGGTTCATGCCACCGGTCAACCGGTTGAGTTCAACCGCATCCTGACGACTTTTCTGCGGGTCTTTGAGCGTGTAGGGTATGCCGCGTTTTTCCAGCAACGCACGGGCATTGCCACACAACGGCCCGCAATCGCCGCCGAACAGCACCACCGGATGCTTGTGAGAGGCGGTCACCATCGAGTACGACGGCTGGGCGTCGATCACGTTGGCGTAGATCTGTTTCTGCTGGAAATTCCTGGCGATGCCGATCGGCAGCTGGTCACTGTAGTTCACCACGCCGTTCTGGTCGACCCAGCGGTACACATCGGCAGCAATCGCCGGCGTGGCAAAGACACACGCCATCAGCATTCCCATACCTTTCCGCATGCCCGTCCTCCGTCTACGATGGCCTGGATCCGTCAGACCATGCCATGATGCCGCAACAATGCCTGTACGTCAGGCTCCCGACCACGAAACGCGACAAAAGACTCTTTCGCCGGTCGCGCGCCACCCACAGCAAGAATTTCGTTCCAGAACCGCTGACCGATCGTGGATGACAGCACGCCCTGTTCCTCGAACAGCGAATACACGTCGGCCGACAACACCTCAGCCCACTTGTAACTATAATAACCCGCGGCGTAACCCCCCGCAAAAATGTGCGCAAAACTGTTGGCGAAACGATTGTAATGTGGCGGAAACCAGACTGCCACCTCTTTGCGTACTTTCGCCAGGGTATCCAGGATCGATTCGCCAGCGGGCCGCGCGCCGTCATGCAGCCGCAGATCAAACAGCGCGAATTCCACCTGACGCAGGGTGTGCATGCCGCTCTGGAAATTGCGCGCCGCCAGCATGCGATCGAACAGTTCGACCGGCAGTGCAGCGCCACTGTCGACATGCCGGCTCATGTGCTGCAGCACGTCCCATTCCCAGCAGAAATTCTCCATGAACTGCGATGGCAATTCGACGGCATCCCATTCCACGCCATGGATCCCCGACACGGCCAGCTCTTCCACCCGGGTGAGCAGATGATGCAATCCATGACCGAATTCATGGAACAGCGTCAGCACCTCGTCGTGAGTAAACAATGCCGGTTTTCCGCCCGCGGGGGGAGAGAAATTGCAGGTCAGCCAGGCCACCGGCGTCTGGATGGCATCACCCTTGCGCCGGCGCGTAATGGCATCGTCCATCCACGCCCCGCCGCGCTTGTGTTCACGCGCATACAGGTCGAGATAGAACTGACCGACCAGGGCACCCGCAGCATCGACGAGTTCGTAGAAACGCACATCGGTATGCCAGACGCTGGTTTGCGCCGGACGGATATCGAGCCCGTACAGGGTGCGGACCAGGCGAAACAATCCTTCCAGCACCTGCTGTTCTGGAAAATACTGCCGCACTTCCTGTTCGGAAAAATCGTAACGCGCCTGACGCAGCCGTTCGCTCACCCAGGCCAGGTCCCACGACTGGACGTCCTCGATGCCCAGTTCGCTGCGCGCGAACGCCAGCAACTCGTCCCGGTCGCGCTCGGCAAACGGGCGTGCACGCTGCGCCAGGTCGAGCAGAAACGCTTCGATCTGCGCCGGGGTTTCGGCCATCTTTGTTTCGAGCGACAGTTCGGCGTAGCTGGCGAACCCGAGCAGCTTCGCCGCCTGTTGACGCAGTTCGAGAATGCGGTCCATCAGCGCGGAATTGTCCCATTGCGCAGGTCCGAATGACGAAGCCCGCGTCACGTGAGCGTGATACAGCCGTTCGCGCAGCTCGCGCGACTCGGCATATTGCATGAAGGGAATGTAGGACGGTGCGTGCAGGGTGAATTTCCAGCCCGGCGATCCCGCCCGCTGCGCTGCCTCGCGCGCGGCTTCCATCACGTCCTGCGGCAGGCCAGCCAGTTGTTGTTCGTCTTCGATCAACAGGGCGAAATCATTGGTGGCATCAAGCAGGTGTTCCTCGAAACTGGCGCCGAGCAGGGCCAGTTCAGCCTGGATCACACGAAACTGCTCCTTGTCTGATGCGGACAGGTCAGCGCCGCCCAACCGGAAGTCGCGCAGCTCGTTGTCGATGACTTTCTGCCGCACGGCATCGAGCGCCCCGAAACCGTCGGCGGTGCGAATGGCGGAAAACGCCCGATACAGCCCCGGATGCTGCGCCAGCGCAGTATAATACTCGCTGATCCTGGGCAGATTCTGGTTGTAGGCTTCACGCCATTGCGGGCTGTTCATCACCGCGTTCAGGTGCGAAACCACGCCCCAGGCACGCGCCAGCCGTTCGTTGGCGTCTTCGAGGGGGGTGACGAAATGTGCCCAGTCCGGTGGAGTGGGGTCTGCACACAGCTGTTCGACCAGCGCAGCGTTTTCTGCCAGCAACTGATCCACGGCAGGGCCGATGAAGCTTGCATCCATTGCATCGAAACGAGGCAGCGCGGAAAAATCCAGTAAAGGGTTGCTCATGAAGCGAAATTCCTGTTCCGGGAGAAGCGACTTCCCTAACAATTGCGTACAATTCGCATATAATACCGCTTTTGTCAGACGATGAGCACCATAAATATGGCAATCTCTCGTTCGCGCCTGCAGCCTTTTCTCGAGCACATTCCGCAGCTTGCCGAAAATGCCTGGGTGCATGCCAGCGCACAGGTCATTGGTAATGTCCACATCGGCCGCGACAGTTCGATCTGGTGTGGCGCGGTGATTCGTGGGGATGTGCACCACATCCGCATCGGCGACCGCAGCAACATTCAGGATAACAGCGTGCTGCACGTCTCCCATCCCAGCCTCGCCGATCCGGGCGGTGCACCGCTGTCAATCGCCAACGACGTGACTGTTGGCCACGGCTGCATCCTGCACGGCTGCCAGATCGGACATGCCTGCATGATCGGCATGGGCAGCATCGTCATGGACAAAGCCTTCATCGAACCCGAGGTGCTGTTGGGGGCGGGGAGCCTGGTGCCGGAAGGCAAGGTGCTGAACAGCGGGCACCTGTATCTGGGCCGTCCAGCCAAACTGGTGCGCCGCCTGACTGGCGACGAGATCGCTTACCTGTACTACTCGGCGCAGCACTACATGCGTCTTGCCGCACACTACCGCCTGGCAGAAGACGCCCCGCCCGATCTGCTGATCGACTGATGCGCCACCCGTCGGACCTGACGGGCGCCGCGCGATCTCAGTTACGGCGGATCAGCGTGCCTACACCATCCCGGGTCAGCACTTCAAGCAACAGCGCATGCTTGACGCGACCATCGATGATATGCGCCGTCTGCACGCCATTGCGCACCGATTCGAGCGCACACTGCACTTTCGGCAACATGCCGCCGTAGATCGTGCCATCGACGATCAGGTCGTGCACGCGCGGTGCAGTCAGGCCGGTGAGCAACTGACCCTGCCGGTCGAGCACTCCTGAAGTATTGGTCATGAGAATCAGTTTCTCGGCATGCAGGGTCTCGGCAAGCTTGCCAGCCACGAGATCGGCGTTGATATTGTAGGATTCGCCGTCGGCGCCGACACCAACCGGCGCAATCACCGGAATGAAGTCGCGACTGTCGAGCAGTTCGACCAGTTCGGGATCCACACACACCACCTCGCCGACCGATCCGATGTCGAGCTTGTTGCCTGCATGCTCGCGGTCATCGATGAACAACTTGCGTGCACGGATCATGGCGCCGTCCTTGCCGGTCAGGCCGACCGCCTTGCCACCGTGCTGGTTGATGAGGTTGACGATTTCCTTGTTGACCAGGCCGCCGAGCACCATTTCCACCACATCCATGGTTTCCCGGTCGGTCACGCGCATGCCCTGCACGAACTCGCTCTGCTTGCCGACGCGCTGCAGCAGTTCGCCGATTTGCGGCCCGCCGCCATGCACGATGACCGGGTTCATGCCCACCAGCTTGAGCAACACCACATCGCTGGCGAACCCGGCCTTGAGTGTGGCATCGGTCATGGCATTGCCGCCGTACTTGATGACGATGGTCTTGTCGAAGAAGCGCTGAATGAAAGGCAAGGCTTCCGACAGGATCTGGGCCTTGTCTGCAGGCGAATAATGACTGACCGGGCTGGAGGGTTCGTCCATGTGAGCGTCCTTTGGCGAGAATGTGCAATTTTAACCGAAATGGCATTGCTGCGTCATGACGCAACCCACGCAGCCGGGTTGCAAATCAGTTACAATCGGACATTTGGTTTTCCCGTCCTGTCTCGTATGCACACGCCTGCCATCGGTATCGTCATGGGCAGCCAGAGCGACTGGCCCGTCATGCAACACGCTGCTGCGCAACTGAAGGCGCTACAGATTCCGTTTGAGGCGCGCGTGGTCTCGGCCCACCGCACCCCCGATCTGCTGTTCGAATATGCCGAAACCGCCGCTGCGCGCGGCTTGCAGGCCATCATCGCCGGTGCGGGCGGTGCCGCCCACCTGCCGGGCATGCTGGCCGCCAAGACGCCGGTTCCGGTGCTGGGCGTTCCCGTGCCATCGAAATACCTCAAGGGCATCGACTCGCTGCTGTCCATCGTGCAGATGCCCAAAGGCATTCCGGTGGCCACCTTTGCCATCGGCGAGGCGGGGGCGGCCAATGCCGCACTGTTTGCCGCAGCGATGCTCGCCTGCAACGACGAAACGCTGGCGGCACGACTGGCGCAATTGCGCGCAACCCAGACACACAGCGTGCTCGAGATGAGCCTGCCCGATGCAGAACCCTGACCCCCACACCATGATCCTGCCCGGCGCGACGCTGGGCATGCTGGGCGGCGGCCAGCTCGGCCGCATGTTCACCCTGTCCGCGCGCACCATGGGATATCGGGTCATCGTGCTCGACCCCGATCCGGACAGCCCGGCCGGCCAGGTTGCCGACCGCCATCTGCTGGCGCCCTACCTCGACCGGCAGTCCTGGCAAACGCTCGAAAGCGAGTGTGCGGCGATTACCACCGAATTCGAAAACATTCCGGTCGAACTGCTGCAGCACCTGGCCAAACGGCTACCGGTGCGTCCGGGAGCCCACACGGTCGCAATCGCACAGAACCGCGAAACGGAAAAATCCTGGCTGCGCGCCAACGGATTCGAGACAGCTCCGTTCGCCATTGTCAGCGAGACGGACGGGCTGGAGGCGGCGTGCCGGGCAACCGGCTTTCCTGCCGTACTCAAGGTGGCGCGCTTTGGCTATGATGGCAAGGGTCAGGTTCGCGTGGCCAACCTGAACGAAGCTCGTGCAGCCTTCGCCGAACTGGGCAGCCAGACCTGCGTACTGGAACAGCTGCTCGATCTGCGCCTCGAACTGTCAGTAGTACTCGGTCGCAACGCCGCAGGCCAGAACGCCTGTTTTCCGGTTGCGGAAAATATCCACCGCGATGGCATACTCGATACCAGCATCGCTCCGGCGCGCGTCGATCCCGCCCTTGCCGCCCGGGCACGCGCAGCAGCGTTGCATATCGCGCAGCAGCTCGATTATTGCGGCGTACTCGGTGTGGAATTCTTCGTCACTACCGATGACCGCCTGCTGGTCAACGAACTCGCGCCACGTCCGCACAACAGCGGTCACTTCACCCTCGACGCCTGTCTGACCAGCCAGTTCGAACTCCAGGTGCGCGCACTATGCAACCTGCCGCTCGGAGCCACGGTGCAGCACAGCGCCGCGGTCATGATCAACCTGCTTGGCGACGCCTGGGGCGGCAGCACGCCCGACTGGTTGCCGCTGGTACGGCATCCCGAAGCCAAGCTGCATCTGTACGGCAAACGCGAAGCCCGGCCGGGCCGCAAGATGGGGCACTACACCTGTCTGGCAGAAACGGTCGACGGCGCGCTGGCATTGGCCGAAGCCATTCGTGCCGGCTTGCGTCCACGCGGCTAACCCCGGAGTACCGACATGCTGTATTCCAACGATTTCGTCCATTGGTTCCGCTCGGCGGCGCCCTATATCCATGCGTTCCGCGGCAAGACGTTCGTGCTGGCGTTCGGTGGCGAAATGCTTGCCGACGGCCAGTTTACCCGGCTGGCCCACGACCTCAACCTGCTCAACAGCCTGGGAGTGCGGCTGGTGCTGGCCCACGGCGTGCGGCCCCAGGTCGAAGCACACCTGATCGAACGCAAGGCACAG